>CAJXDJ010000069.1 GCA_913052045.1 uncultured Dehalococcoidia bacterium | reverse complement strand
AAGGGGGTACGAACAACAGGAGGATCTACTATTCTTAAGAACTTCATTCCTGATCAAGACGCCACCGTAATGGCTAAAATAAGAAAATCTGGAGGTATCTTAATCGGGAAAACTAATTTGACAGAGTTCGCCATGGCTTACACTTATCACTATCCCTACGGAACCCCAACAAATCCGTGGGATTTAACTCGTATGCCAGGGGGCTCTAGTGCTGGATCAGCATCTTCCACCGCAGCATACACCTGCGCCACTTCACTGGGTGAAGACACTGGGGGCTCCATACGAGGCCCGGCAGGTTATTGTGGAATAGTTGGGCTTCGCCCGACTCAAGGAAGGGTTAGTCGCTATGGTTTGTTAGGTTCTAGTTGGTCACAAGATACTATTGGCCCAATGTCGAGAACAGTGGAGGATTGCGCTATAACCTTAGAGGCTATAGCAGGATACGACCCCAAAGATAGATACACATGGAAGGTTCCCGTTCCCAAATACATCGACACCCTCGCTCAAAGCATACAAGGCCTACGCATAGGGATCCTCAAAGAATGCACCTACTCCGATAACATAAATGGGGAGGTACAAGAAGCAACGTTGGCTGCGGTGAAAAAATTGGGAGACTTGGGGGCAAGGATTTCTGAGATATCCTTCCCGGATTCCGTTAACGCTAGGGCTATTACGTCGGCAATTACCTATCCCGAAGGTGCCTCCGTACACAGCCGATTGATGCAAAATCACATCGGCGAGTACGACCATAACATGCGAATCACTCTACTCGTAGGAAGTCTAATTCCTGCACATACATACTACAAAGCCCAACAACTTAGACAAATGGTCCGTGAAGAATTTCTCAAACTGTTTGAGTCTGTTGATCTAATCGCCCTACCCACATCGGCCTCAACAGCACCCAAAATTATTGACCAACCAGGCCTTGGTTCCAAACAGGCCTTCTTGGACGAAACGTTCGCTCCCAAGAAAACGTTGACCTCACTAAGCAATTTGACCGGGACTCCTTCTATATCCATACCGTGCGGTTTTTCAAGTAACGAACTACCTATAGGCCTACAACTAATTGGACGTCCCATGGAGGAAGCGACTGTTTTGAAGGCAAGCTACTCATATGAGCAAGCGACGGATTGGCATAACCGAAGGCCACCGATTTCCTAAAGGAAATCGGTGTAACCAGGTTCACGATATAACGGGCCGCCTTTTATGCCAATCAGTGGCTTCTTGATAAGCATACCCCACGTTCAACACGGTACTATCTTCCCCAGGCCTACCTATTATCTGCAACCCCACCGGCAATCCTTCAGAGTTAAACCCACAGTTCACCGATAGCGCAGGACAACCAGCTAAGTTGACTGGATGTGTAAAACTCCTACGTCCATATAAATCAGCCTTTGCATCGGCTCTGTTCTGAAGACCTGTAGGTGGTGGAACCTTAGGAGCGGTCGACGGTGACGTTGGATATACTAAAACATCATACGACTCTAGAACTTTTAATAGTCGTTCGCGCCAAACACCTCGCAACTGTTGTGCCTTGTAATAGGTCTGGGCTGGAATCAGGCTACCTACTAAATTAACAAGCCTGAGTTCACGTTGATACATATGAGAATGATTTCGGATGATATTCCTGTGCACAGCTGCTCCTTCCACCAATCCTATGGTCATAGAATACGTAGCACAATGGACTATATCTGGAAGTGAGATTTCTTCCACAAACTTGGTTAACTGTTTCAAAACATCCGTGGCTGCTTCTACGGTTGTTCTCACCTCTATGTCAACATCATCCGTATGAAGCCTCTCTTTTACAACCCCAATTTTTACGTCACGTATATCTCCGCTTAGGGACGACAGATAATCCGGAACAGCTATCTTCCAAGTATATGGATCCAAGGGATCATATCCAGAAATCGCTTGAAGAGTCATAGCACAGTCTTCAACCGTTCTGGAGATAGGCCCCACAGTATCCATAGACCAGGACGCAGCAAGCAAGCCATACCTACTTACCAACCCCCAGGTCGGGCGCAAACCAGCTAAACCACAAAAAGAAGCAGGGCCCCTTACAGACCCGCCTGTGTCCTCCCCGAGTGAGGTTGCGCAAAGAAAGGCTGCCGTAGCTGCAGCGGATCCTCCACTAGAGGACCCGGTATACCTGGTCGGATCCCAGGGGTTTAAGGGAATGCCATAAGGAAAATTATGGTTAGTTGTTATAGCGTACTCTGTCATATTGGTTTTACCAATTACAACAGCCCCAGCATCCTTTAACTTTACAATACAGGTCGCATCACGTTCTGGAATCCATCCTCGTAGGATTTCTGATCCAGCTGTTGTCTGAATATCTTTGGTTAACAATTGATCCTTTACAGCTACAGGAATTCCATGTAATGGCCCCCGATATTGACCGGAAATTATCTCACGTTCTGCTCGATGAGCCGCAGATAACGCCTCTTCTCTTGAAACTGTTATATATGAATTAAGTTTTTTATCTAAGGTCTCAATCCTATCCAGATAGGATTGAGTTGCCTCTACCGGAGATATTTCCTTCGATTCGATCTTCTTTGAGAGTTCCCTTGCTGTATAGTAAGCTATATTAAAATCGCTCATTGAACCTTCCTCTTTTTACGATTGCTCACGGTACCATTCAATGATTTCCGAACCAGTGGCCGCCCACACTCCTTTTTTTGATCTAACATGTGCCAAAGCTTTCTCCAGATATCCAATCCGGAATGGTTGCCCGATCAACCATGGATGCAAGTTCAAAACCAATAATCTGCCGTTATCCAGGCCATCCAGATACATTCTGTCAAAGGCGTCTATAAGCATCTTAGCATAGTTTTTGACAGTTATTTTCCTATCCCACATGGCATTAACATCATCTAACTCCAACATGATAGGTAGGCTAGAAATTTCCCCGGTCGGAACCGTCATCATGTATGGCTGTTCATCATTAGGCCAGTCACAAACATATCGAAACCCTAGTTCACCAAGTATTTGGGGGGTATGTTCCGACTCACCAAACTCAGGCCCCAACCACCCTCGGGGTGTCTCGCCCGTAAATTCTATCAATGCATCCATTGTTTCTCGGATATATTTCGTCTCAGTACGGTACGACATTCTTGATGTCACCATTGAATTAACCGACGTGCCATGGGCAATAAACTCGGCTCCTTTGTCCCGACAATATTTGATCAAGTATGGGTACATTCTCGCAGTAGCAGAGTCGATAGCTATAGTTGGAGGAATATTGGCTTTCTCTAAAGCGGCAAGCACACGAAAAACCCCCACCCTATGCCCATACTCCCGATGTGTAATCCTCATATAATCCGGCCACGGTCTAGGGGATAAACCACCTGCCAAATTAGAGGCTACATAAGAGTTTGGAGGTATTTCCCATTGTTCATGTTCCAAATTTATTATGATACAAATAGCTAGATTTGCTCCATTCGGCCAACGCAAACAAGTTCTGCTCGGAAGGGGGGACCAAGAATGATGAGGATGGTCCATGCCATATTTTCGATTAGCCGGCATGTGTGAAATTCTTCTTCAAGCTAATCGCTCTTTCTACATAATCGTCATAGTAATGTTCTATAAAGTATTCTGCTATTTCGTCTGCTGTGGTCTGCCATACTCCCTTGTACCGAGAAATATACTGAAATACTTTGTCTAGATATTTAATCCGATGCGGTTGACCAATTAGAAACGGATGGAGTGGTATGCACATGACTCGACCACTTTGTGAACTCTCGGAATACAATCGATCAAATTGATCTATACATCGCCGTACAAAAACATCGCCATCAAAACTCGCGGTAAATAAAACATGATCATTTAGTTCAACCGAGTATGGAACTGACACTAGTTTGCCAGTTTGCACATTGATTGGTACCGGCTGATCATCATGAAGGAAGTCGGCTGTATATATCAATCCAGATTTAGCCATGAGGTCTGGCATATTCTCAGTTTCGGAACAAGCTGGACCCAACATTCCTTTTAGTTTTTTCCCTGTGTGCTCGTACAAAGTGTCTATATTATCGCGATAAAATCGCATTTCATCATCATCGGTCATACCATACATGTAACGGGTATTGTAGATGCCGTGACTCATAATATCCCAAGAACGATCTACTATGGCACGCCCAATTTCGGGGAAATGTTCTAGGACCGCCATGTTTAAAGAAACTGTACAACGAATCCTGTAACGATCCATAGAATCTAACATCCGCCAAAAGCCTACTCGGTTCCCATAGTCTCTGTAAGAAAACTCTCGCACATCTGTATGTGGCACTCGTGGCCACGGGTCCCTCCCATAGGATGTCTCGGGGGTGTACTCATAATGCTCTATATTAGGAGCAACCCATAAGGCGATTTTTGCTTTGCCAGGCCAAATTATCTTAGGTCGGTCGTGAATAGGAAGGTAATCTACTCTATCGGGATACAGACTCTTACCCACAATAAAACCTCTTACACCAGGTGATCTTTAACTCTAGCTGCTATCTTTTCCAACTCATCCAATACTTCCATTCCAGAAGGTGCAGCCAATCCTATGATTCCTCTATCAATACCGGCTGTTTCATATTCCTTTATAGCATAGGGATCCTGGGGTAACCCAAGCATTGTCATGCCAATTGTGGAGGGATCTCTGTTTGCCCTAACAGCTAGCCGATTCAAGATAGTTCGTCCTTCACTAATTTCTTGCAAAGATTCTTTTACCGTAGGAAACCAACCGTTTCCATCAGTTACTATTCTCTTAAACACTTTCTCAGTTGTACCTCCAAAGTAAATTGGAGGATGGGGTTTTTGTAGGGGTTTAGGATAAGATCGGATCAACGGAAAATCATAATATTTCCCATGGAATTCCGCCTCATTACTAGACCACAGCTTTTTCATAACTTGAATACATTCCTTGGTTTGACTCCATCTGTGGTCGTAATCTACTCCCATTATCTCGCCTTCCTCTCTCAGCCATCCCAAACCTACACCCAATAAAAATCTTCCTCCCGAAAAGTGATCTAGGGTAGAAATTCTTTGGGCTAAATCTACGGGATTATGCTGGGCGACCAGAGAAATACTGGTACCTATGATTATACGTTTGGTGACAGCAGCTGACATAGCTAAGCCAATATAAGGATCAACATTATCGCTTTTAATCGCCACCATAGCAGGATCATCAGTCTTAAAGTAGGAAGATTGAACCTCGAACGCTTTCTTACCCAATGGAACAACGATATGTTCAGGTAGCCAGAATGAATCAAACCCCAAATCTTCTACCTTTCTTGCGACGTCAACAACGTCTAATTCTGGCTTGAAATGGGTGATATTAATTCCAATTTTCACTGGCTTAGCCTCCAATCGTATAAACCTATGTTAACAATAGTTATGGCATTCTGATACCGCTTCTTTCCATATGAGATCAAGAAGTTAAAATATAGCTTATCTCCCAGAACCCTGTAGAACATCGAATTTTATCACCCTTGCTCGAGAGGAAGCCCGTTATTCCATAACTGGATGTTTTAACGATACTAGTTGGTTGATGAACGGACCCGACGTCGTCTTAGGCGTAAAAATTCGAAGAAGCGGCCGACTTCTCCCTGATCCCACAAGACCAAAAACTGAGCTGCTATAAAAATAGAACTATACGTGCCCACTACAACCCCTATTATTAGCACAATCACAAACTCCCTAAGTGTATCCCCGCCTATAAAATATAAGGCTAGAAGGGCAAAAAGCGTGGTGCAACTGGTACCTA
>CAJXDJ010000068.1 GCA_913052045.1 uncultured Dehalococcoidia bacterium | reverse complement strand
AACGTTGGTTGGAAAAAATAGACGACAGTAAAAAATTAACCCCCTCAGCGCGCCAACAGGCAACAACGGAGATTAAGAAGCACTGCCAATATTTTGGGATCGGATTGGCCAGTCCAAAAGAAATTGACTCAATGGGAATATCTCAAGCAACAAAGCTAGCGATGATACGGGCAATCCAAAAATTAGATGTGCAACCAGAATATCTATTGATAGATCACGTTAAACTTGTCGAAGCCAGAATCCCTTTTACTAGCCTAACAAAAGGGGATACCATATCTTACTCGATTGCAGCAGCATCCATCGTAGCCAAGGTAGCCCGTGATAAATTAATGACCGCAGCGAACGAAATCTATCCTGGCTATCATTTTGATAAAAATAAAGGGTATGGGACAAAGGCCCACATAAACTCTATCAAATTATTAGGCCCTTCACCATTTCATCGCAAGTCCTTTGCCCCAACCAAAGGTTATCCTGACACAAATTTCGAGATTTATTGAAGCCATCTTAACTTTTATCCAACCATATGAAAAAACATCACCTTGTTACCATTTCTTCACCATACATGATAAGGATATAATACAAACCATGAAAAATGTTATAGGGAAACAGGCAAGCCAGTCTGTAAAGGAACGATTTTTCGGTCTATACGTTATTATAGATCCCAATCTTACAGGTGGAAGAAATCCCATAGAAATCGCTAAACAAACCCTTGCCGGCGGCGCAAATATTGTACAATTACGCGCGAAGGACCACCCCGATTATTTTATGTTATCTCTAGCGCAAGAAATAGCCAATATATGCAATGATTATGGATCTTTATTTATTGTCAATGACCGGGTTGACATAGCTGCCATTTCTCAGGCACATGGCGTCCATTTAGGATTGGACGACCTCCCAGTATCTGACGCGAGAACAATATTGAAACACGACCAAATTGTGGGTTGTTCAACCCATTCTTTAGAAGAAGCCCTTGCAGCCAAGGTCAATCAACCAGATTATATAGCTGTCGGTGCAATGTATCCTACCACAGCTAAAGATCAGCCTTTAGTAGGTGGTACTCCACTTTTACGCAAAATAAAGAGCTTAATTAATTTACCCATAGTAGCTATTGGTGGTATCACTCAAGAAAATGTAGGACCGGTTGTTCAAGCCGGAGCAGACGCAATATGTGTAATAAGCGCGGTAGGTTTGGCGGCAGACCCTCAAAATGCAACCGAAAAACTTAAAAACAGAATTCGAATAGCAGGTGGTAAGACTGAATGAATAACAAACGTCATGCAGCTCTAGAACAAATAGCTGCTAAAGCACAGGAGGCTTTTACCGAAAAAAATGCGATACGTGAGCGAGCATTACATTACTCCCGTTCTATTATACGGCTGTCAGCCAATGCCATCAGATCCATACACAGACGAGAAACAACTAAGGCTAAGGACCTCATATCCCAGGCAACGAATTATATAAACGAGACGAACACGATATTGCAAACTAACCCTGCTATCTATTACGCTGGATATCTCGCTGAAGCTCGTAAAGAGTTTAGTGAAGCCAACATAACTATGGCCTTGCTTTTACAACAACCTTTACCTCAACCAGAAGCACTCGGAGTTAACATCACCGACTATCTGAAAGGGCTGGGCGATTCGGTGGGGGAGGTGCGTCGTTATATATTGGATTCTTTGCGACGGGACGAATGGCAACAATGCGAAGATGCTATGGAAATCATGGATCAAATATATACCCTGCTGGTCACACTAGATTTTCCAGAGGAGGTGACCGGAGGATTACGCAATACCAACGATATGGTGAGAAAAACCCTGGAACGTACCCGGGGGGATTTTACAGTCGCCTTTAGACAGAAAAGACTCGAGGACATCCTGTCTTCATGCGAACATACCACAACAACTAAAAAAAGTTATTAAGGAGCCTCTAACTAGAAATGTTTTCAATTATTTCAGCCATCATCGCGGGATTATTAGCACTCGTTTTTGCAGGTGTAATGGCATTAATAACCTTACGGGAAGGAGAAGGCACAGAGAAAGTCCGTGAGATAGGTCGTGCAATACAAGATGGGGCCATGACATTTTTACGAAGAGAATATACCGTCCTTCTACCCTTCGTCGCCATTATCACAGTTGTTTTATGGCTGGGGATAGATTTCATGCAAAATGATTCACTGATTCCAAAAACGGCCCTCTCATATTTAGCTGGAACAGCTCTTTCAGGAGTCGCCGGATTCTTGGGCATGAACATGGCTGTTCGAGCTAATACCAGGACCACGAATGCAGCTACAAGAGGACTCAACCCTGCCCTAAGGATAGCATTTTCATCAGGGACTGTAATGGGCATGACAGTAGTGGGGCTAGGGCTTCTGGGTGTAACTCTGCTGTACCTAATATTCAAAGATATAAGCATCGTGGCTGGATTTGGACTGGGTGCATCTTCTATAGCACTGTTCGCAAGGGTGGGAGGTGGGATTTTTACAAAAGCGGCCGATGTAGGCGCAGATTTAGTTGGCAAACTTGAGGCAGGAATACCGGAAGACGATCCCCGAAACCCAGCAGTAATAGCTGA
Source organism: uncultured Dehalococcoidia bacterium (assembly GCA_913052045.1). Lineage (GTDB taxonomy): Bacteria > Chloroflexota > Dehalococcoidia > Lucifugimonadales. The sequence goes on along the minus strand of CAJXDJ010000068.1, from coordinate 3,175 downwards.
TAACGTAGGTGATAACGTTGGCGATGTAGCTGGGATGGGGGCAGATCTTTTCGAGTCTTACGTTGGATCGATAATTGCTGCTATCGCACTTGCTGGAGCTACCATAACAATTGGCCTAAACAACTCATTGGCATATGACGCGGATATGGTAGTTTTGCCATTGCTGGTAGCAGCTCTCGGCATACTATCATCTGTCCTTGGTACTTTCTTCGTCAGAAGCAGCGAAGACGCCACTTTTGGGCAGCTTCTTTGGGCACTCCGAAAAGGCATAATCGCCTCAGCGGTTTTAGTAATCGTCCTCTCGCTGGCTGCGGTGAGCTATCTAGACGTTTCCTTCAATTCATTCTGGACGATATTGTCAGGTCTAATCGCAGGAATAATCATTGGTTTCACAACGGAATACTACACTTCGTATGATTACAGCCCTACAAAATCTGTGGCGGAAGCAAGTCAAACCGGGGCCGCTACTAACATCATAGCTGGCCTAGCGACGGGGATGCAAAGTACCTTGATACCAGTAATAGTCATATCACTAGCAATCTTTGTATCATTCGAGCTACTAGGTTTTTATGGAGTCGCATTAGCAGGAGTCGGAATGCTTTCTACCCTTGGAATAACCCTAGCAACGGACGCATATGGACCAGTGGCAGATAATGCTGGAGGTATAGCAGAACAAGCACATCTACCGCCAAAGGTACGAGAGCGAACTGACTCATTAGACGCACTTGGGAACACTACGGCAGCCACAGGCAAGGGATTTGCAATTGGATCTGCAGCTCTCACATCACTTGCTCTGATGGCAGCCTATGCAATTTCGGTCGGCCTTGTCGAACCCCAAGAAAAAGGGCTACCAATTCTAGAACTTAATCTCCTTGATCATAAAACGCTTATAGGCCTTCTAATAGGGGCTATGCTCCCTTCCATCTTTTCAGCCATGACCATGAAAGCCGTTGGTAGGGCTGCCTTTGCGATAGTGAACGAAGTTAGGCGCCAATTCAAAGAAATCCCCGGCATAATGGACGGCACCGGCACCCCTGATTATGAACGCTGTGTAGATATCAGCACCCGTAGTGCATTAAAGGAAATGATTAATCCTGGTCTCATGGCTGTGGGAGTGCCCATATTGATAGGATTCGTGCTTGGAAAAGAAGCCTTGGGAGGATTGCTTTTGGGTGCAGTGTCCTCAGGGTTCCTCCTAGCAATTATGATGGCCAACGCGGGAGGTACTTGGGATAACGCGAAAAAGTTTATTGAACTAGGCAATCTAGGTGGAAAAGGTTCGGACACCCACAAAGCAGCAGTCGTAGGCGATACAGTCGGAGATCCATTTAAAGACACATCTGGCCCATCCATAAACATACTATTAAAACTTATGGCTATCGTAGCTCTTGTTTTCGCGCCGGTCTTTGGAAACGCAAACTTTGACCCTTTAATCAACAGACTAATTGGATCCTGATTAAGAGTTTTCCCAGCAACCGAGCGGGCGTAGCTCAATGGTAGAGCCCCAGCCTTCCAAGCTGGTTATGTGGGTTCGATCCCCATCGCCCGCTCCACAATAACTTATATTGAACTAAAGTCATATCTGGAACGTAGGAAATGATTATCCCACATGCTAGAATGACTTCTCCTGGTACCAAGTCTGCCCTGCAGGCTTATAAATTTGGCAAAAGAGCTATTTGATGTCCCGGTTTATTTTTCTCCTAGGGTCAGCTTTTATTGTAACCTTGTTCCTTCTGAGCTTTACTATTTGTAATGCCAGATGGATGGGTGTTTAACGGCATTTCAATCAAGTTAAGTCTAAACTTGCCGTCACGAGCCCTAAGCAGTGTCTAGATATACATTGGTGAATCTATTTAATTAAGGTAATCACAATGTCCATGAACAACTTTACAGAAGGAATCGTAAATATACATGATATAAATCTTCATTACAGGGATTGGGGAGGACAAGGACAGGCCGTACTTTTACTGCACGGCCTCGCATCTCATTCTGGGATATGGGACTTTGTAGGACCTATGCTCAGTCACAATAACCAAGTTATCGCAATAGACCAACGTGGCCACGGCCACAGCAGCAAACCGGATAATGGTTACGATTTCGGGACTGTTACAAGAGATGTCTACCAATTTATCAACAAAATTGGATTGCATTCTCCCGTGATCGTAGGTCATTCTTGGGGAGGGAATGTAGCACTAAATTTTGCAGCTACTTACCCTAACAATACTAGCGGCATCATAATGGTAGATGGCGGATTTATCGAACCATCCTCTCATCCCGGATGGAACTGGGAAAAAGCAAAAAGCGAACTCACTCCACCTATGTGGAAGCAAACCACATTAGAACAACTACGTCAACGTATTCGTACCGGAACCCTGGCACCATACCTAACTCCGGCAATAGAATCAATCATAATCAGAAATTTTTGTGTTAACAAACTTGGATTCATACGTCCCCATTTGTCATTTAAAAACCACATGAAAATCGTTAAAGCCCTTTGGGAACATCATCCCAGTCGCCTATACAAGGATGTAAAGTGCCATGCCCTCGTTATAGCAGCTTGCAACACAATAACAAAAGGTCCTCTAGATGATACAAAAAGCGCTTGGGTCAAAAACGCTGCTGAGCTTCTACCCAAAGGCAATGTTATTTGGTTTGACGAAACCATACATGATGTGCCACTACAAAGACCGCAGACCCTAACAAATGAAATAAACAAGTTTATTTCCTCTTTGTGACATCCTAAACTATTTTTGTGAACGATTCATTCCTGGACGTCTCGTTGACATGAGCCATAGGGCACTGATATATTTATCTTCCATGCATTACACAAAAGAAACATGTTTCTGATGCAATGCCAATCAAACTGAAATAATCTACCCAGGCTTCCTTGGACATACAGAGCAGGTGAGGTTTTATTAAGCTTAACATGCCTTCAATATATGTGGTTACCCTTCGAACCCGTCGCGATAGTGGCGGCGTTTTTGCGTAATGAACCAATTCGCTTTCAAATAAGAGGCATCTGTGGAAAAAAACGACCTGATAGTTAGATTCGCCGGCGAAGGTGGCCAGGGTGTGGTCACGTCTGCCGAGGGATTGGCACAGGCTGCAGCCCAAGTTGGATACCATGTCCTAACATATGCCACATTCCCCTCTCAAATTATGGGTGGTCCGACCT
>CAJXDJ010000067.1 GCA_913052045.1 uncultured Dehalococcoidia bacterium | reverse complement strand
AAGTCTGAAAGCTGTGACGATTTCAGCCAGTCGCCCATCCTAGCTACATCTTCACGGCTTGTGTCTACAAAGCGTATTTGTGGTTCCATTCTTTACCACCTGTCTTCAGGCTAAACTTGGTGACGCTTGAAGAAAATACTTACAGGGTGTAGTTTAACTCGGTAATAGAGATTAGGGCAAACCCATCTCAATGTGTTCAAGTATACTACCAAGCTAAAATTACAATGAGCAAATACCTGTACGATATATTTTACACAAGGGTTGGTTGGATCGGGGTTTTGAATTCCGTTAATGGACTACGATTTTGTGTCCTAAAGAAAACTGCCTTTCAGGCTTTCGCTGCAATAAAGGCCGAGACCATGGGATTTTGCCTAGTTCCATCAACGGAAACTTATGTGAAAGTAACCCTTCAGAATTACATCGCAGGAATAGAAGATAACCTAAGGTCAATAACGATAGATCTAACCGCAAAATCAAAGTTTTACTTAGATGCGTGGGAAGCTTGTAGAAATATACCATTGGGAGAAACTAGGAGTTACGCATGGGTTGCGAATGAGATCGGAAGGCCTAAATCTCATCGAGCTATCGGACGCGCCATGGCGTGTAATCCCATTCTTATAGTTATCCCCTGCCATAGAGTTATTCGTAGCGATGGGGGCCTAGGAGGCTATAGTGGAGGGGGGCCTGATGTTAAGAATATTTTGTTCGAGCTGGAAGCAGAAATAAAGTCGAACAGGCACTCTAAGCTGCTAAGTCAACGTTGGTTGCCGGGATCTTCTCTTGGGCACACTTTACTCTCATCCGATCAGGTCCCAAAATCTCGGTGATCTTCGACTCCAGCTCTGGGCAGCTCTTGACAGTAAATGGCATCTCTATCAAAACGGGATTCCCCACAGTACCGATGCGTAGTTGAACTCTATCGTCACCAGTAAATTCTAGCATAGATCGGACCAGGTTATCTAAGAAGTCAGCTTCTGACCCTACTGCATCCGAGTTCTCTATAGCAATTTCAACGATTCTGATCGCTACGGTGGGTTGATCTTTCCCTCTTCCCACCCTAGAGGATGATGGAGTGGAAGGTTTGATGGCACTAGTCGATTTCGTGTATTTTGGTCTACTATTTTGATCAGGCACAGAATCGCCGGATCCTTCAAATCCACTTACTGTATCACAGTAAATTGAGAGTCCTGGCCCTCTGGATTTTACCTTCCCAGATACAAGGAGTAGTCTGCCTTCTTGCCAAAAGTCTCGGGTTTGACCAAAGACGTGAGGCCATGCTACTACCTCGATGTATCCTCCCAGTAAATCGATAGATGCACTAAGGAATTGTCGATTGTCTCGAGTCATTCGTTCACGCAGTGTTGTTACTTGACCAAGAATAGTGATTTGTTTGCCTTCTAGATCGGAACTAATCTGATTCCTCGAGGTTATGGCCTGATCTGGAATCGAGTGTTTCGGTATTAACGAGAGGGGATTAGATGATATTGTCACTCCAAGTAACTCTCTTTCCCATTCGATTATTTCATTTAGAGAAACCTCTTCTTTCCCAACATTTATTTGAAAGGTGCTCGGGACCGGTGTTGATATATTTCCGAATAGGCTGGTTTGACCCGTAGACCGCATGTTGGATTCTTGTTGTGAGATGTTAACTAATTGCTCTGAAATGTCTAGCAGTGCCTTGCGTGGGCCGAATGTATCAAAGGCACCGGCTTTTATTAGGCTTTCGAGTCCCCGACGATTCAAGGCATGACAATTTGAGCTGCGGGCAAATTCCTCTAGTGATGTAAAACGCCCAGTTTTTTTCCGTGCTTGAATTATTGGTGTTAATGCTGTGGCACCAAGATTCTTTATGGCGGAAAGACCGAACCTAATGTTTTGGATTCCGTTATCGGTGTCTTCAATAGTGAATTCGATTTGGCTGTAATTAATGTTTGGAGGTAGAACTTTGATTCCCATTCTTAAACATTCATTAATAGCGTTGCTAATCTTGTCTGGATGTCCAGCTCTAGAATTAAGTACCGAAGCCATATATTCGAGGGGATAATTGGCTTTAAAATAGGCTGTCCAGTATGAGATTTGTGCATAACTAACACTGTGTGCTTTGTTGAATGCGTAACCGGCGAACGGTTCAATGAGATCGAAGATTTCCTCAGCTAAAGTGGAATCAAATCCCTTATTCTTTGCACCCACTATGAATCGATCTCTTTCTTTAGCCATTAAACTCGGGATCTTTTTGCCCATAGCTTTCCTTACTATATCGGCTTCACCCAACGAGTACCCAGCGAAGGTTTGCAAGATTAAGAGGACCTGATCTTGAAAGACGATAATACCGTACGAATCCCGTAGAATGTCATCCAGGCTTGGATGTGGTGACATTACAGGTATTTCGCCATGTTTTGCAGCTATGAAATTTGGGATCTGTTCCATGGGTCCAGGCCGATAGAGTGCTATCATAGCCGCAACGTCACTGACTGACGAAGGTCTCAAAGCTTTGATGTATTTTTGCATACCCGTACTTTCGAGCTGGAAGACTTCGGTGGTGTTGCCAGAGGACAATAAGTCAAAGGTTTTAAGATCTGTCATGGAAATATCTTTTAACGACAGCTTCAGTCCCCTAGTTTTCTCAATGGCTTTGAGAGTTTTATCCAATATAGTTAAGTTAGTTAGGCCCAAAAAGTCCATTTTTAACAATCCGAGTTTTGCTATCGGATCCATTGCGAATTGCGTCATTGCCAATTCGCTGTCCTCGTCGGCCTTAGTCGGTCTTTGTAAGGGGACGTATTCTGTCAACGGATCCGCTGAAATCACTACACCTGCTGCATGTGTGCTAACGTGATGAGCTATGCCTTCTAATCCCTGGGCGTCTCTTAGGAGCTCTCTAATGTCATCTCTACTCCGTTCTAGGTCTTGTATCTCAGGTACAGTATCAATTGCTTCTTGGATGCTTTTGGCCCTAAATGGTATCAATCTCGCGAGACGATCTGCGTCGCTATAACTTACATTTCTGGCCCTTCCGACATCCCTAATAGCCGCTTTTGGGCCAAGGGTACCAAAAGTTATTATCTGAGCCACTTTGTCCTTTCCGTATTGCCGGGTAACATGCTGCAAAACTTCATCTCTACGATCGTCTTGGAAATCCATGTCGATGTCCGGCATTTCCTTGCGTTCTAGGTTTAAGAACCGTTCGAAAACCAAGTGGTGTTCCATAGGATCTACATCCGTGACACCCAAACAATACAGGGCTAGACTCGCGGCTGCGCTACCTCTAACTCCAAAAAGGATGTGTCTTTCTCGTGCGAACGAAACGATTTGCCATACGACAAGGAAATAGTGTGCAAATCTCGTATGTTTGATAACTTCTAATTCATATTCCAATCTTTGTTTTTGTTGATTAGTAGGAGTTCCGTGAATACGGGTGAGGCCTTCCCAACAAAGCTTTGATAGATATTCGTCTACGTCAATCCCGTCAGGAACGGGGTACCTTGGTAGATGTGTTTCTCCGAATGGAAGTACAACATCACAACGCTCAGCGATACGTTGTGTGTTGGCAATGGCATCTGGGAGTTCCTTAAACAATTCCATCATCTCCTCACCGCTTTTTAGATAGAAAGAATCCCCCTCCATTTTTAAACGTTTGGTATCGGAGATAGTGGAATTAGTCGAGATGCATATTCGGATATCTTGGAGATGGGCGTGTTCCCGGACGGTGTAGTGACTGTCATTAGTAGCCACTAAGGGTATGTTCAGAGATTTACTGATCTCGATAGTGTTTGTGTTGATGGTATGAAGGTCAGGAATCTGATCATGCTGTTGGATTTCCATAAAAAAACGGTCCCCAAAAACCTCTTTGAGCCAACCTGCTCTTCGTTTACCCTTTTCAAGATTGCCGTCAGTAATATCCTTAGCTATTTTTGAGCTGGGGCACCCAGAGAGGATTATTAATCCTTCGTTATATTTTTCCAAAAGGGCGTCATCAATTCTTGGCCTATAGTAGAAACCTTCCAGATGGGCAAGGGATACTAATTTAAGAAGGTTTTTGTATCCTGTGTTGTTATGCGCTAGCACTGTGAGGTGGAAAGGCTTTTTTTCTGAAATATCTTTTACTAACCGGCTATTTCTTGCCTCATACATCTCACATCCTATGATCGGATTAATGCCCTTGTTCTTTGCTGCAGAATAAAAATCAACTGCTCCGTAAAGAACACCGTGGTCTGTGATGGCGAGAGATGACATGCGATGCCTTTCAGCTGCTTCCACTAAATCTGTGATGCGGCTGATACCATCCAGCAAACTGTATTCTGTGTGAACGTGAAGATGTGTGAACATATTCTATCTATACAAAAAATATTATATTGGCGCTCAATGGTCAAGGGCCTAAAGAACTAAATCTGGGGATTCAGATATTAACGCGACAGAGATACCTCAACCTCTATTTTTTAGACTGACTTTGTTCGAATGTGTCAGTTGGTGGCAAAAGGGGGGAAACTTTATATGATATAGAAGAATCAGGTTTTATAAAGAATCTCTGTATCAGGGAAAATCCGTTTAATAGCGACGCTAGACTTTATAAAGAAAATCGAGTTTACTGAGGGCAGAATACAGTGGATTAAGGTGTCCATCTAAACCCGTGGTCTCTCTGCATGTTTGAGGTGGTTCACCCTGAAATGGTCCACTGACCTAACCGATAATGGGGCTCGTGATCTCAACTTGGAGGAATTTCAATGGCATGGAACGGGTTGACAGTAATTGATATGGATTCGCATATACAGGAACGGCCTCACCAAATGTACGAGGGGAATATAGACAAGGACTATTATGATGACTTCCAAAGATTGAAAACAGCACTGGTGCAAAGTATAGAGAAGGGAAATAAGGGGACTGTTGCTGCTAGTCGCCACGCTATACTTGCCCCGGTTGTTTCTGATAACGCGCTGGGAGTCATGGATAGTTTTGGGCTTACTGATCGCGAATTTATATTGGAGCACAAATCTCAAGGCAGAAGAAATTTTGGTAGACCGGATCGAGAAAACCTTCCTGCTATTCGGCCCGAAGCGAGCTGGGATATTAAAATTAGGCTTGAAGATATGGATGCCTCGTTAGTTGATGTTGACGTTCTTTATCCTACGCACGTATCCAGTTATTGTGCTTTAACCGATGTAGGATTCGAAAATGCCTTGTATCGAGCCTATCACAGGTGGGTTAGTGATTTTTGTTCCCAAGCCCCGGATAGGTTGAAATGGACCTTAGTAGCGAATATGAGAGACTCACGATCGGCGGTTGACGAGATTAAGTATTGGGAAGATGATCCATCTTTAGTTGGAATCTATATGTCACCCCAAGGCCCCAACAATATGTTATTGGATGATGTTGGTCTACATCCCATTTATGCAGAAGCTCAAGACCAGGATTTGGCTATATTGGTACACGGAGGAACTGCGAGACCTCCATACGGTCCCGGGACCTTTGACCTAAGGGGGACATGGTTTTTGCAGCATGGACTTGGGAACCCGTGGGCTGGCATGGCGGCTCTTGGGGCTATCATTGGTGGAGGCATATTAGAAAAATTCAAAACTTTGAAGATAGGTTCACTCGAGACATCTTCAGGGTGGTTGCCCTCAATAATTGAACGATTTGACTCTCATTACCAGTTATCTCCAGGCCATGTGCCTAATTTGAAGAGGACCCCTAGCGAGGTAATTCAGGAAGGAAGGTATTTCCATGGAATTGATACATGGGAGAAAACTCTGGAATCTACGGTTGCTACTT
>CAJXDJ010000066.1 GCA_913052045.1 uncultured Dehalococcoidia bacterium | reverse complement strand
ATAAGCTAGTGACTGGAGTTCAGACGTGTGCTCTTCCGATCTCCTATTTGTGAGGGAGTATTTGGCATAACACGAACTACCGATTTATGGGACAGATTCTTTTGGAGAGAACTCATAGTAATTCCGGCCATAACTGAAACTACTGTTTGGCCTTGGTTCAGGAGAGGTGTTAATTCACCGGAAAGTTCGTAGAAGCTTTGAGGCTTCACAGCGAGAATGACTATTTCCCCTCTAGTAATCATGGAGGGCAATTTAGTATCAGCAGAAATTTGATATAGTTGAACAAGTGTATTGCAACGCTTTGAAGATATGTCACAAACTGATATGTTTTCCGGGTCGAGTAGTTTATTGGTTAATGCACCACGGATCATGGATTCCGCCATGGTACCGCCGCCTATGAAGATTAGATTCATTTATATCTCCGTGGTTTTGTCCCCTGAGTTACTAGAATGAGGCACAGTCAGCCAGGGATCTAGCTTACCAAAGTTACTTCAATCGTTCCACTCAAAAGTTGGGCGGCAAGTCGAGTCGTATAGTTCCAAGAGACTTATTAGGGTTCACAACGTTGTGATTACTCGCATTTGTTCCAGCCGCAGGATATACATGCTAGGCAACCTTCCTGAAAAATTAAGTTTCCGTTACAGTGAACACACTTCGTTCGAGAATTATTTACAATCGGAGTCGTTGTCCCATTGCCGCTATAATGGGTACCATTGCCATTGCCAATCTTTGTAACAGGTTCGGATGGTGGGTTTCCAGCAGTAAATCCAAGACCTAATTGTGCCGCTTGTAGAGTATCTACTTTTCTAGTTGAAGAGTTTGTTATGTGTCTTTCTAATGCCAAAGCTACGGCATCAGCGGGAGATCCTACCAGGATACCTTGATCCCATGCAGGCAGACTGGTAATGCCACGCAATTGTTCTACGATAGAATTTGGCTCTACCCCAGAGCGCAAGGCTAAAGAAATGAGTCTAGAAACGGCTTCGAGATTTGCTGACTCACTACCACCTGCCTTGCCTAGGGTGGAAAAAACTTCAAATGGGATTCCTTCCTCGTCAAAATTGATGGTAATGTATAAGTTACCGTGACCAGTTCGAATTCGTTCTGTAACCCCGCTCATTGATTGGGGCCTTTCTCTGGGAGTCAATTTTCCTATCGTCTGATCAAAGTTTGTGTTTGTTGCTTTTGCTGAAGGAACTTCGAGTACCTGTGTGGGTTTCGATCCATCACGATAAACGGTAATTCCATTGCATTTCAGATCATAGGCAAGCTCGTAGGCTGCTTGAATATCCTCTCTTGTTCCACTGTTGGGCATATTAATTGTTTTACTGACGGCGAGATCTGTGTGTTTTTGAAAGATGGCCTGCATTTTTATATGATATTTGTAATCAATCTCCATGGCGGTTCTAAACAGTTGCTTTACGTCATCTGGGACATCATCGATGTGTTGAATAGAACCTGTCCTTGCTACTTCATCCATTAGCTTTGCGCTATAGAATCCCCGGTCCTTTGCCATTTGTTCAAAGTATGGATTTACCTCAGTTAATTGTTTTCCATCCAATACATTCTTGACAAATGCTACAGCAAATATTGGTTCTATCCCACTTGACGCCCCGGCGATTACACTTATGCTTCCGGTAGGAGCAATACACGTCCTGGTCGAATTTCTGACAGCCGTGTCTTCTTTACAGGCTGGATAAGGACCTCTTTCCAAAGCCAAAGCCTCAGATGTCTCTCGAGCGGTTTTATCGATAAGGCTCATGACTTCCTCGGCCAAATCGAGTGCCTGAGAAGAGTCATATGGTATGTTCATCTTGACCAATAGGTCATGCCAACCCATTACACCGAGACCTATTTTCCTCGTTGCATCTACGGCCTCTCTCACCTCTTGAACGGGGAAACTGTTGATTGTCACTACGTTATCGAGGAAGCGAACACACTTTCTGGTAAGCTCTACCAATCCTTGGGTATTCAAAGTGCCATTATCTCCGAATTTGGCTAGGTTGATTGAGCCCAAATTGCAGGCTTCATTAGCTAGCAAAGGGACTTCTCCACAGGGATTTGTGCTGTCTAAGTCTCCGAGATGAGGGGTGGGGTTGGATCTATTGGCTTCATCGATAAAATACATGCCAGGATCCCCGGTTTTCCATGCAGAGTCTATAATTTCTTCCCAAATATCTCTTGCCTTAAGAGTTCTTACGACGTTTTTTGATGCGGGATCAATTAAATCCCATGGACTGTCATTGGCAACAGCAGTCATGAACTTATCGGTAATGGCTACAGAAACGTTAAAATTTTGAGCTTCTTTATTTGCATCTTTGAGGTGGATGAAGTCCATTATTTCTGGGTGGGATACGTGTAGTATTCCCATATTCGCGCCGTGTCTCTTACCTCCCTGGGTTATCATGTCGGATAGAGAACTAAGCATTTTAAGCACTGAAACCGAGCCGCAAGCATTCCCTTGTGTTGTCGATATATTGGATCCCCTGTGTCTAAGTTTTGAAAAAGAATAGCCTATCCCACCCCCGTATTTCTGGATCATGGCAGAGGTTGTAGCGGCTTTCATTATGCTCGTCATGGTGTCTTCAATGGGAATAACGAAGCAGGCCGATAGGGTTCCCCGTCCTGTCCCGGCATTGAAAAGCGTAGGGGAGTTAGGCATGAATTGACACGAAGTCATCATTTCATAAAAGGTGCTAGCCCACATTTCCTTGTCAGTTTCAGGCTCAGCTACTGCCTTGGCTACCCGCGTGAAAAGATCTGCCGGCGTCTCATTTCCTATTAGATATCGTGATTTAAGTACTATTTCTGCATTTTCTGTTAGCTGTAATGTGGTCACCGTTTATTCCTCCTGAAGCATTAAAGAGAATTGTGTCTATCAAGCATATTATACTTTGCGTGATACCCCCATCCCAACACCAAACCTAGTATATCCAAAGAACAATACCACAATATCTAGTAGGCCGAAAAGGGGTTTTTGGGTGAAACTCCTAGCATTTACTTTTTTCATAGTATTCCAAAATTTCCCTACCAGATCAAGCTCACACTTCTTTATTGAAACTAATCTCATAATAAACCTTATTTACCTTCGTTTAAATGGTTGTAGCCAAATCTCTCGGAAACTGGTTACGGGATTAAAATACGTGGATTCTAATTGAGACAGATTGTCCGTAAGGCGCCAATTGTAAGGCACTGCCTAGAGGCAGATAATCTGTAAATATACTGAGATCTCCGAATATGTCTTTTGACTAGCCGTTTCTCTCGCATACGTTCTAATACCTTGGTTGCTTGGGCGTAGGACACTTTAAGGAGTTTAGATAGCTCTGTGCGGGTGATACCGTCGTTAGGAGTGATCACAGGGATCATCGTGTCAATTATAGCCATTCTATTTTTATCCATTTAATCCCAACTCCTAGTAATTATGATTGTTGTCTCAACGAGATGTCCTGGCCTGTCTTCTTGGCCTGTGTTTAGCAGGCATATGATCGGGGAACGCGACTCCTAGAAGAGAGAGTTGGGCTGAATTAATGGTCTGGCTTTTTTCGTCTTTAAGATCCCGTACCACTCGCTCGAAGCTCTCCAGATCCTGGAAATCCCTATACACACTTGCCCACCTCACGTATGCTACTCTGTCTAAGAGGCGGAGTTTTTCCATAACCATCTCTCCAATTACCGAGGAACTAACTTCAGCTTTAGCCAATGACTGGAGATCGTTTTCAATGTCAGATGCCACTTTCTCGATTTCTCGAATTGGTATTGGTCGTTTGGCGCAAGCTGTAATGATTCGGGACATAAGCTTGTCCCTATCGAACTCTTGTCTAACTCCATCGCGTTTGACTACCAATAACACCGAAGTTTGCAGTCGTTCGTAGGTTGTGAAACGTAGTCCACATCGTAAACATTCGCGTCTTCTTCTGACACCGGCCCCTACCGATCGAGAGTCAGTGACCTTGGAATCTGGACTGGTACAATAAGGACAACCCATATATCGGTTTCTCTATATCCTCCTAATTTTTGTGCCTTTTCTTGCCAATGGCACTACATATAGTAGTCAGCTTCCTTAGTGTATATCCGTTTGAGTTCTCTCTGTCAAGGAGGATTAACATCCGATTCTTCATCCATAGTTAAAAAAGGAGGCCCCGAATTTTCGGGGCCTCGTGCAGGTTCCTGGAGTCAAAAAGTTCTGTCGTTGAAAAGGAGGTACAATTGCCCGACTCCGGGAATATTACTCAAAGTTTAACCGAAGTATCCTTTGGTTCGTATAACTGCCTCTTTGCGTAGAAAACTGGGTACCTCGAGCTCATCGCCGTTTTGCACTACGCTATCCTTAAGAAGACTTCTTAGTTCTTCTTGCCGCTGTAACAAGTTTTCATTTGGAACAGGGAAAGATGCCGCGACTAATGTGATCTTTACTTCGTCGTCCATCTTGGGATCCTTTACTGTTCCAAATATGACATTTGCCGCTGGATCACACAGTTCGTGTACTACTTCTGAAGCCTGCTGAACTTCTTTAAGAGTAAGGGAAGGTCCACCGGTCATCACGAACAATACTCGCTTGGCACCGTCAATGGCTATGTCCAAGAGAGGACTCCTTGTAGCCTCTTTAGCCGCGTCAACTGCTCGATTTTCTCCTTTCCCTTTACCTATTGCGAGCCAAGCGGGTCCCGCGTTGTGCATTATAGTACGGACATCAGCAAAATCTACATTGATTTCGCCAGGAACCATTACTACCTCGGCTACCGCTTGTATCCCCTGCTGTAAGACTGAGTCTGCGAGTCGCAAGGCATCATCCCACGTTTTAGTTTGTTCATTATGATGTTGGGTTTCCAAGAGTCTATCGTTGGGAATTGTGATTAACGTATCCACATGTTCCACAAGTCTGCCTATACCGTCGTCGGCATTTTTTCTTCTCGTTGCCACTTCAAATCCGAAGGGCTTACTAACTATAGCTATAGTTAGCGCACCAGCCTCTTTTGCTATCTGGGCGATTAGGGGAATAGATCCGGTGCCTGTTCCACCGCCCATGCCAGCGGCAAGAAAGACCATATCCGCCCCCTGCATCATTTGTTCCAACTGGTCTCTGCTTTCCTCTGCTGCTTGTCTTCCTATTTCTGGATTACCTCCGACCCCTAGGCCTCTAGTTACCTTTTGTCCGATGGCTAATTTGTTGGGTACGTCACAACGGGTCAGATGTTGAGCGTCTGTGTTTATGACGTAGTATTCTACCCCGCTTATCTTTTCCTTGAACATACGGTTAACTGCATTTGAGCCCCCCCCACCAACCCCGATGACCTTAATCACGGGATTCCCATATGGTTTGACCGAACCGGGTATAAAAGCGGTCATTTCTTCTTCGTGTTCCTTTTCTTGAAACTGCATGATCCCCTCCTTTTTAATTTATTAGTTTTTCCATTAAGTTTTTACTTCCATTACCTTCTTTAATCGAGATATGAGAGCCTTGTGACCCCACGGCCGGCCGCTATCGTTTATAAAATTACGGACTCCGGGTGATGGCTGAAGATTCCATAAAAGCATTCCAAGCACGGTGGAAAAAGACGGCTGGTTTAATTCAGGTGATAAACCTTTGATTCCACTGGGGGTTCCGATTCGAACTGGACAATGAAATATCGTTTTGGCCAGCTCATCCAGTCCTTTGGTAGCGGCCACGCCACCAGTAATTACAATTCCCCCAGTGGGCATTTTGGTGAGTCCAGCACTTTGAATTTTTAACATACACAAACCCAGGGTTTCTTCCAATCGGTCGATAATCGGG
>CAJXDJ010000065.1 GCA_913052045.1 uncultured Dehalococcoidia bacterium | reverse complement strand
AAGGCCCCCCAGTCCCCCAGCCCCACTCCTATCACCGCAGGTGGGTTATTTCATAAAGGTTTCTTCAATAATTGCTAGCGGCCCGGGCAAACGTTAAAGATTTCTTCAGAAAGTTGCTTTTCCCATGAAATCCCTTGAATGATCAACGCAAGCATAACCTGCCAATAAGATACTGCAGTGGCCAAGATCAACAATGCTATAGCATGCCCAAACATTGTAATTGCAGCAATATATTTCTTGGGGAATTTATTTCCATAAAACCCTCCTAAAAGGTGACTTAATATTTGAGTAAATGTCAATATAAGTGTGAATTGAATCACGATCCCTATAGAAAATCCCAGGTCAGATTGAAGGTAGGGTACAAGATGAAGACCAATAGCTGCTACCGTCATCAAGGCCAAAGAATGTCCCCAAGACATCAACCAGAATGATCTCGTTGCTAAAGCCTCACGTAACGTATAATCATAGTCTCGATTCTGATCCAGAAATACGCTACGCGAGGAAACGCTCGGGATATTATCAGAAACGCCGTCTGGTAAATACCCATATGGCTCCGGATTGGTCCTAACCAATCTGGAAAGTGGCAATCCTATACCCATAATAATTATTCCTGACACAAAGGCTGTTTGTTGCCATTCAAATCTCTCTATAGATAACCCTACCAAAGGAGTCCAAAAAAGCCCTCCAAGCCCCATGCCAACCATAGTAAAACTAATTGCCTTAGTTCGATTATTATCAAACCAGTTGTTTATACTTGCCATTACAGGAGACCAAGTCCCTAAAGTTGATCCAACAGACATCAATAAAAACGACACATAATAGATCGGAATGGAACCGTTAGTTTCGCTCAAAAGAATAAACCCAGCCCCAAAGCACAGTAGCCCAAATCCAATAATCCCTCTTGTACCAAATTTTTGAATTAAAAACCCTTCTACAGGGCCTAAAATTCCACCCTCGAATCTGGATAACGAGACTGCTCCTGAAATTACTGTGGTGCTCCAACCAAATTGTTGACTAATAGGCCTAACATAGAAACCGAATCCAGTATTAAATAGACCGGAAGACATGGACAATAGAACCCCACCGGACAAGACTATCCACCAACCATAGAAAACCTCGCGGGCTCTAAATAAACTTTGGTGAACTATCTTCATAGGAATCTACTCTGACCAGATACAACCAATTTGATATGTAGTTACCATGAAACCACGTTTATCTTGGCCTTCTTCATTGGGTCTTAGCGGACCCATTATTAACTTCCGTTCGCCCCTGTAAAGGAAGAGTCCACATTAATAATACCGCAGCGGCTAAGAAAATTATCAAAGGACTAAGTGCATAGAA
This sequence comes from uncultured Dehalococcoidia bacterium, assembly GCA_913052045.1. Taxonomy (GTDB): domain Bacteria; phylum Chloroflexota; class Dehalococcoidia; order Lucifugimonadales. Next base: position 4,436 of record CAJXDJ010000065.1, on the reverse strand, counting down.
ATAGCTCCCGGTTTGATCATAGACCCATCCCGCGAAAATAGGTGGTCCTACACTGAAGATGCCCATAATAGTTTGCAAACTACCTCTTATAACCCCAAAATTCTGTCTTCCAAATGCTTCAGCAACAGTTGCCCAGCCAAGTGGCCACGTTCCCTGATTCGGAGCCAACAGTAAGGTTATTAAGATCACTTGCCAAAGAACTAGTGAATCCCAAATAACAAGGAACGAAATCCCCACAACTATAGTGAGATCTCCTAGGGACACAACTTTATGTTTATGCCAATGATCTCCACACCAGGCCATAAAAAGGGCAATCGGTATTGCAAATCCATGCATCAAACCAATCATTATGCCTGCCATGGATTCGTCAACTCCTCGCCAAGTGAGAATTCCTACAATGTGAATCGAGACAACCGCCCATACCATAGATCGGAGTCCTACTATGAATCCAAATTGCCAATAAAATCGTGTTCTAACAGCGTCTCTTAATGTTAAGTCCTGAGCTTGAAGCTTTCCATGAATCTTGGTTTTGGGACTAGGGGGTGGTACGTCCGCGCCATCTGGGTGTAGTCCCATCATTTCTGGAGAAGCCTTTAGTTTAGTGGACAAAGGAATAACAATTATCCAAACCAAAATACCCAACACAACTGCAGTATTTTGCCATCCAAATCGTGGAACTGCTAAAGCCACTAGTGGAGTGATAATCATTGTTCCAACGGAATACCCGGCTGTTGTTAATGTAAGAGCTAATCCACGTTTCTTATAAAACCATCTTGCACACGTTATAAACACAGGTTGATCAGGTGCAGCCTGAAAGGCGGTGGCCAATACCACCAGTAACACCAACACGAACATTAGATAACTATTTACCCTACTGAGTAGCAAAAACCCAAGACCACCCATAAGTCCAGCAAAGAACAAGATCTTATTAGGACCATAGCGGTCCACCAATGATCCTATTAAAAAGCTCTGAATCCCACCCGTGAATCTTGCCACAGACATGGGAATAGCAGTTGCAGCCCGAGTGATATCAAGTCCCCTTTGTAGCGGTAAGAAAAATATCGCCATCCCCTGATGATAAACACCACCAGAAACAGCATTCACCATCATAGCAATGGCGACCATGCGCCATCCGTAAAAATGTTTAGGCATCCTCATGCTGAGTATCTAATCCTAGGTTCGATGTGAACGTTCGACGTAAGTTTACAAAAATCCCCGGTTAACTACATTGTATTAACGTAGCTATTACATCGGATATCGTATAATGATGAACAGCCCAAGCTTTTAGCTCTCGATATATTTATCCTGCCATAGTAAAGAATAACTCGCACCTTTGGGTAAGACCATGTAGGAAAGCTAAGACAAATCTTTATATAATAGAACTGACGATTCCATTTTGCGTGAAATCCAATCAGCTTTCCTACATAACACATGCTATACTCGAAAATATGCCGGAGTGGCGGAATGGTAGACGCGCCGGTCTCAAAAACCGGTGGGGGGAACCTCGTGTCGGTTCGAGTCCGACCTTCGGCACCAAAGATTTAGCTACGAATTTCCCCTTTTGGCCTTCTTCATAAGCAACAGCTGGTCGGAACATATCAGATTTGACCACCAGTTTGACCACCACTTGGTCAGCGGTACTCATATTTCCCCTCTAATATACCCATCTTTCTTAATCGGCCAATTGGACTCATCGCCATCATTAGTCCCATTCGCACCTCCATCCTGCTCAAGATGCTCATCTTTTTTGTTGAGCACCTTCCCGTCGTCTGTAAGAAATTCCTCCATTTTAGATACGAGCACCCAAAAGCAACGAGCACCTTTCTTTTTACTTTCGAGACCGTACATTCCACTTTCTATTGCTCTGCGGCCTGAAGTATAAGAAAACCCATGCGTTGTTAAGGCTAACTTGGCCTTGACACTCCACAACCACCCACCGTTCTGTTCAAGCAAATCAATGGAAGTGGGCGTTGGTGTACAAAGTGGTGTACAAAATCCGTAAATGTCGGCAATGGCGATAATGTTACTGAGTGACACTAATTCTCTGAGCTTTGTAAAACCCGTAAGAAGGTCCTTTGTTTGAACCTGACCGGCCTTCGACAACTGACTCCATATCTGCATATTGAAGCTGCCAGACGATTTCCCCATCTCGAGTAACCTCAATAATGAAAGGATACCCGGTGATTAGGACATTACCGTTAGGGAGCCTATCTACGTCCCTAATCGGCATCATAACTGGTTTTGAATCTGCAAGACTGACAGAAAAGCTATTTGCTATCTGGGGATACGGTGGCACAAAGCGCCAAACAATCTTGTTTGTATCAGGGTCAAACTCTAATGCCTCATGAGGCCTAACTTGGTTAGAGACCAATATATTCCCAGTACTAAGGAATTCTGGGTCGTGAGCATCAACCAGCATACCGTCTCCAAGAGTCCTTACTAAGGAACCCTCGGAATCGACTTCTACCAACAAATCAAAATTTCTCGGACTGATTAAAGTATTACCATTCTCTAATCTCTCGACTGCATTGGTATGAGTCCATCCGTTCCGAGATAAGTTCACATACGGCTCTTTATTGAAATAATCTTTGGCGTACCATTGCCAGACTAATTCACCATCGGGAGTTACTTCTTTTGCTTGGGCATCTTCTAAACCGTCGTTATTACCAAATGCGTATAGGGTATTCCCATTGGCGAGTCGGTCAGCGTCATGGGAAACCTTTTCATCCATGTGGGACCAGACCACGTCACCTTCACTGGAAACCTCTATAATACCCTTCCCTGGCATAACCAGAAGAGTGTTTCCATTTGCTAGTCGTTCCACATCCTGCCCAGGATTGGTGTATTGCTTGAAGTCCTCCGCAAGAACATACTGCCACGTGACCTCCCCAAGCATGTTTACCTCAATGACCCTAGGACTGCCCACATCATGATGGTCCGATAACAGCGTAGTACCGGGCCATACCTTCTCTGCGTTATAAACGGTGACTTCTATCGCCGAATCCTTCTGGCCACGAACCATCGGCTGCAAAATTGGGATAGGCGTTGGTGTAGGTGTTAATGGCACCTGAGTAAGTGTAGATGTGGGCAGCACCTGAGTCGGTGTAGGTGTGGGCGACACCTGAGTTGGTGTTAACGTAGGTGGCACCACCTGAGTCGGTGTCGGTGTGGGCTGCGCAACCGTCGCTGTTGCTGCTAGCGTGGGAACCTGAGCAGTGTCCGTATCAGAACCGCCGGAACATGAAATAGTTAATAGCAGTATTGTTGTTAGCACAGCGATATAACGAATCATGAAAATACCTTACCTAAACAGGGGGGGTAACCAATGGCTAGGCATGACCTAGCCAATCTTTGGCAAAGTAATACATAGACTTAGCAAAACTAAATATACTCAAGATGCTCACAATCCGATGAACGCCTTCCTTCCTTCGTGTTACTACCTGAACAACCCCAAGTGTTGATCCAAGAGCGTTATCACTTGGTCTTGGGGTTGAGTGACCAATATTAGTACTAAGTTCCCGAGTATTACTAGTAATATTACCCCGCATTACTGGGTAATACACTTCAGTTGAAGTAACCGCCTACTGACAGTGCGCTTACGATCCACCGATATGCCATAGGACTTCAGCGCATCGGCATTGTGGACGGTTTGAGTGTCGAAGTTATACCTTAGATACTTAACCGCTCTTGGGGGTACCCTCTTTTAATGACTCCAAGTGCTATTATTCACTAAATATCTTGGTATTATGTGCCCATGAAATGGTTAGAGAACGGATGTGCAAGCAAGTAGGGAGCCTTCTTACAAATAGGATGGCACTCATGGGAAAGGAGAACTTATGAGATGGATTTTAACGTCACACTGGTAACTTTGGTGATTGGCGTTGTCGTACTAGCGGCTTGCGAAGGGAGTGTGTCCTCTCTCAAAGTTGGGGATTGCTATAACGGGCCATCGATAAAGGAATATACAAAAATCACAGACATCGAAATCGAACCGGTGAGCTGTGACAAACCTCACGATGATGAGGTCTACGCAGTCTTCGAGTTGACAGACTCTAGCTGGAAGGGTGATGACTATGTCTGGGAGAAAGCTAGAGTGGGTTGTCGGGCTAGATTTGAAGCGTTTGTGGGTACTGAACCTGAGGTTTCGAGATACGATGTCAACATCATCTACCCTTTAGAAGAGGGTTGGAAAGAGAGGGACAACCGACAAGTCCGATGCAGTGTCATCGAAGTTGATATCTATGGTAGGGATACGAAGGTCACTGGGTCAGCAAAGGGTAGTAGACGTTAGCGTTGTGAATGTTCTGGACGCCACCAACAACGCATGCCGAGATGGAACGATTGTTGGACAGGCACTAAAATGAACAAGCCCTAACAAGACAATCGGCGGAATCATTGGGCTTGTAGCCATCGCTATGAATGTGCCTGAATGGACT
>CAJXDJ010000064.1 GCA_913052045.1 uncultured Dehalococcoidia bacterium | reverse complement strand
ATTTAGAAAAAATCTCTGATGCAGATTTGTCTAATAAGACCAACCAATTTAGAACACGCCTTGGTAATGGCATACCTTTAAATGACTTAATGGCTGAGGCCTTTGCTGTTGTTAGAGAGGTGTCTAAGCGAACCCTCGGACAGCGACAATATGATGTTCAGCTCATTGGCGGTATGGTCTTAAATAATGGCAACATAGCAGAGATGAAGACAGGAGAGGGTAAAACTCTGGTAGCTACTCTCCCAACCTATTTGAATGCCTTGGGAGGATTAGGCGTACATGTTGTGACTGTAAATGACTATCTCTCTCGTAGGGACCCAGTTTGGATGGGGCCGATATACCATATGTTAGGTCTTTCTGTTGGATGTCTTCAACATGATTCAGCATTTATTTATGACCCTAGTTTTGAATCAGGTGATATGAGTTACCAATTCCTAAAACCAGTTCCTCGGAAACAAGCATATCTGGCTGATATAACTTATGGCACGAATAATGAATTCGGATTTGATTATCTACGGGATAACATGGTTTTAGATCTAAATCAAATGGTTCAGCGGGAACTCAATTACGCTATAGTGGACGAGGTTGATAATATACTGATAGATGAGGCCAGGACACCACTAATTATCAGTGGGCCTGCTCAGGAACCCGTGCAACTTTACAGTACTATGGCTCAGATAGCGCCCAATATTCAATGCGAATTGGATTATGTTTTAGAGGACCGCACGAAGGCTATCTCGTTGACCGAAGATGGCATAGCAAAAATAGAACGATTATTGAAAATAGATAATTTATATGCTCCCGAAAACTTTCATCTAGTTCACTATGTGGAAAATGCTGTAAAAGCCAATGTGAATTACAAGAAGGATAAGGAATATGTTGTTAGAAATAGTGAAGTCGTAATAGTGGATGAATTTACTGGGCGACTCCAACCCGGGAGGAGATGGTCAGACGGTCTTCATCAGGCGGTTGAAGCGAAAGAGGGCTTAAGAATCCAAAAGGAGAGTGTGACGTACGCTACCATAACGCTACAGAATTACTTCAGAATGTACAACAAATTGGCGGGCATGACTGGTACGGCACTTACCGAAGCCGAAGAGTTTATCAAGATCTATAACTTGGATGTTGTAACTGTTCCTACCAATGTGCCCGGCATAAGAAATGATAATCAAGACCAGGTTTACCTTACGGCAGAGGCGAAGTGGCAGGCTGTCTGTGACGAAATTCAAAGATTACATTCTGAAGGCAAACCTGTACTGGCTGGCACAGCTTCAGTCGAGAGTTCAGAAAGACTGAGTGGATACCTTAAGGCGCTTGATATAACCCATAAGGTACTCAATGCTAAGAATCATGAATCTGAATCATTAATTATAAGTGAGGCCGGTAGACCTGGAGCTGTCACCGTGGCAACCAATATGGCCGGTAGAGGCACAGATATAGTTTTGGGCGGCAATCCAGACGATGCTGACGCGAAGCGTGATAATTGGGTAAAAGCCCATGATGCGGTAGTGAGAAATGGTGGGCTTTATGTAATTGGCACCGAACATCACGAATCCAGGCGTATAGACAACCAGCTGAGAGGAAGATCTGGACGACAAGGTGATCCCGGATTTACCCGCTTTTATGCTTCTTTGGAGGATGAGGTAATTAGGAGGTTCGGGGGTGAAAGGACTAAAAATGTAATGGAACGAATGTCCAGGTGGACAGGTGTGGATACTACTGCTTCATTAGAGAGTGGAATGATTACAAAATTGATAGAAAGTTCTCAAGAGAAGGTAGAAGGGTACCATTTTGAAATGAGAAAGCATCTCTTGGAATATGACAGTGTCTTGAACAATCAGAGGGAACATATCTATGCAGAGAGGCAGAGGATTCTTGCGGGGTCTGATCTTAAAGAACTCGTACTGTCAATGGCCATGGAAGAGATTCGAACGTTGGTATCATTCCACATTACTCAACGAGATCGTGTTGACTGGGATGTGAAAGCTTTTATTGAAGCCCTCAAAGTGATCTTTCCGTTGCCCGCGGATATTGATACTGAGACTAAGATATATCATTTAAGCCCGACGGAAATCGAAGAACGGCTTTTGATATATTGTGAAGAATATTATCAATTAAGGGAAGATATGATAGATGCCGACGATATGCGGTTATTGGAGCGCTTGATTCTGTTGAGGGCCTTAGATCTCCATTGGGTACAGCATCTCACGAGCATAGAAAGGTTGAGGCAGGGTATTAGTCTTCAGGCTTCTGCCCAGAGAAACCCTCTTGTAGCGTATCAAAGGGAAGGGCGTCGTATGTATGACGAGTTATTGAGCCGAATGCGTTACGATGTCGCTCACAGTATCTATACTTCGTATATTAACAAACCTTCTGCTGGAAAGAACCATAGTCCCTCAAATAGCAGTCCTGAATCCGGCAAGCTCGATAGATCCACTACTAGTGTTATGGATATAATGAACCGTAAAACAGAGAAAACATTTGTTCCAGAAAAAAAGATGAGTCGTAATGAAGTCTGTTACTGTGGCAGTGGGAAAAAATACAAACGGTGTCATGGCGTTTAATATTTTTCCGAACTAATATACGTACTGAGCTATCTCGGGGGCGAGGTGTTTTCGCAATTCTGTTCTTTGGGAGCTGTAGGATTCCGTGGAAAGTGAGATTTTTGCTCCGGTAGACGTGTTTGAGTATAAGACAAATACGATGGTAAATGTCGATCTTGATACCATATCTTTCTTACGTAGAAGGCTAATGATGGGTTTGCCATGGGACCAAGTTTTGTTTGAAGCCATAGGTATGTGGACTACCCCTTCTGAGGAGTTTATGGGCCAAACTAATAGATATGTAATCCAAGGCGAAGCTTTTGATTGGATGCTCCTCGCACAAAGGTTATATTGTGAAGTTGAAGATTTGATACCTGATCAGAGTATGGAAAGACTGCTTCTAAGGGGCGAATTGCCGTTCAAGAATTCTATCAATGAGCCGGAAAAACTTTTGGGTTTCAACAAGTACCGTGCTGTACTTAATTATTGGTATGGCGTGGTTCTGGAGGAATGCCTAATCCTTACTGTAGAAGACGAAGTTCGTAAAGATATGAGGGGTAGTGGTCGTGCAGACTTGGATGATATGGGCGACGAGCCATTCCTACGCATATATGCTAAGACAAGGAGCAATTTGGTTAAAGAATTTCGTAGGGATATGGGTTACTCTTTACGTAGGATATCATTCAATTTGGGGCAATATAAAGAATTTTTGTATTGGTTGTTCAAACTTAGGATTAGATATTGGGACCCAGCTAGAGTAGCGAGCGATACCAGAAAGGCTTTGGCAAGCATGTTGATCCTAAGAGGAAGCACGAGTCCGTTTTACTAATAATCCGGGAATACTTACTGGGATAGCTGAGAAAGGATTCTGTTCAAGGCTTCTAGCCTATCGATCAGTCCTTGTGCACGTTCCTTCTCTCGATCTACTATCTTTTCTGGAGCTTTCAAGATAAATTCCGACTTATTCAATAGTGTGTTTATTCGTTGAAGTTGATCCTTTGTTTTCCCAATTTCTATTGTGATGCGGTTCTTTTCCGCATTTACGTCGATTACGTTACCCAGAGGTATTACAGCAACTATTTGCCCTGCAACTAGTGAGAGTGTACCGTCCTTTCGGAATTTTTCTAAATCCTCTCTTAGTTCAATGTTCTTGAGATTCGCTAAGGATTTAATAGCTTGTGCTTCTTCATTTAGTAAGTCTCTGAAATTCCCAGGGTCTATTAGGATATCGAGTTTGCGATGAGCTTCTATCTTAAGTTCGGCTCTAATGTTTCTAATAGCCCGGATAAGAGTGATAAGTTGTTGAATTTCGGCCTCAGCATTTGCATCTGATTCTGTTTCTTCGTGGCTGGGATAATTGGCTATCATGATAGACTCGGGATAACTTGTTTCGTTTGGCATATGTGGCGTTAGACGTTGCCAAATCTCTTCTGTGATGAACGGCATAAAAGGATGTAGTAATCGCAGGGTTTTTTCCAGTACGTAAATTAGGGTAGGAATAGGAGAAAAGAGATTTCCTTCTGTTCGGATACGCACTTTTGCTAGTTCAACATACCAATCGCAAAATTCTGACCATATAAATTCGTAAATTTCTCTTTGCGCTTCTCCTATTTCGAATCTGTCTAGGTAGGCTTCCACCCTTTCTATGGTTTTGTTAAGCTTACTCCGGATCCATCGATCTTCTCGATGATTTAGATCTAATGGCTTGATCTGACCATCAAGTTTATAACTAGTTACGTTATTTATAACAAACCGAGACACGTTCCATAATTTATTCGCAAAGTTGCGAGCTGAAGTGAGTTTGCTCTCGCCAAGCCTAATGTCGTTCCCCGGACCTGTACCCGTGGTGAGAGCGAAACGAAGAGCGTCAGTTCCGTATGTTTCTATGAGTGTTATTGGGTCAAGGACATTTCCTTTAGTTTTACTCATCTTGATTCCATCAGCGTCCTTAACTAGCCCATGCAGGTAGATCGTATGGAAGGGTGGTGTGCCAGTGTTCTCAATCCCTAACATCATCATCCTTGCCACCCAGAAGAATAGGATGTCATAGCCTGTTACCATTACACTCGTGGGATAAAAATAATCTAGGTCCGTGCTTTCATTCGGCCAACCTAAAGTGGAGTGTGGCCATAGAGCAGAACTAAACCAAGTGTCCAAAACGTCCGGGTCTTGGAATACATTCGGTGAACCGCAAGTTTTGCACGATTTTACCGTGTCTAGGGACACAGTTTCACTATTGCAATTGGCGCAGTACCAGACTGGTATTCTGTGTCCCCACCAGAGTTGTCTGCTGATACACCAATCACGGATGTTTGCCATCCAATTGTCATATACTTTTGAAAAATGTTCAGGTACGATTCTCGTTTCCCCAGATAAAATCGACTTCCGGGCGGGATCTGCCAATGGTTTGATTTTTATGAACCATTGTTTGCTTATTAGCGGTTCTACTATTGTGTGACACCGTTGACAATGTCCTACTGCGTGGGTGATCGATTCTTCTTTGAACAATAAACCCTGGTTTCTTAAATTGTCGACTACTGCGCCACGAGCTTTGAATCTATCTTGACCCTTGAAAGGCCCGGCATTTTTATTCATAACGCCATTGTTATCAATGACAGTTATTATTGGGAGATTACTCCTTTGACCAATCTCAAAGTCAGTATGGTCGTGCCCTGGTGTCACCTTCAGAACTCCGGTACCAAAATCTGGTTTGATGGCACTATCCGACACAATTGGTATGTGCCTTCCTACAATTGGTAAGACAACTTTCTCTCCAACTAGATGATTAAATCTTTGATCGTTGGGATGAATGGCGACACCAGTGTCGCCCATAATTGTCTCGGGCCTAGTTGTAGCTATTGTTATATGATCGTTACTATTCACTAACCTATAGTTAACATAAAAAAGGGTACCGGAGGTATCCTCATAATCTACCTCTAAATCCGAAAGAGCGGTCGCACACCGTACGCACCAGTTTATAATCCTCTCGCCACGATATATGAGACCCTTTTTGTGTAGATTTACAAAGGTAGTTTGGACCGCCAGACTAGGTTCTGGGTCCAAAGTGAATTTTAGGCGAGACCAGTCACATGATGCCCCAATCTTTTTATGCTGTTGGTCTATGCGTTGTCCGTATCGGTCCACCCAGGTCCAGATCCTTTTTACAAATTCCTCACGACCTAATTCTTGTCTTGTTATTCCCTTTTCGGCTAGTTCCCTTTCAACAACTACCTGTGTGGCAATGCCGGC
>CAJXDJ010000063.1 GCA_913052045.1 uncultured Dehalococcoidia bacterium | reverse complement strand
TGCCATTGGACATTACCGGCGTAAGAACTTCCAACCATTCCTATGTTACCGTCACACCAAGACTGTGTTCCCAGCCATTCTATTGTGTCGTGTCCATCATTGAATTCGTTCACCCAAGGATAGAATTGACCGTCTGAATCTCCTCTTCCACGGACATCTTGTGCAACGTATACGTATCCGTGTTGGGCGTAGAAGATAGCTTCTTCAATCAGGTGTTCGGTGACGTTATCATAGGGGGTTCGGAGGAGTATTACAGGCCACGGACCTTTGTTCGCAGTCGGGAACAAAAAGTCTCCAGATAACCGAATGCCGTCCCGCATCGGCATACCAACGTTATATTGGCCCCTTATTCCTGTGGGAATAAAAGGGCTACGTGACATACTGCTTCCGCGACTCGCAATGCGAGGACGCTTGGCATAAAACAGTAGGTGTTATAGGATAGACAGGTCTCAATTAGACGCCAGCGGGTGTCCGTCTATCAACCGATGGCCATAAATTTTCACTGAATTATCCCACAAAATCTTTCGTTTAGTCTCCTCACTAAGTGGTTGGTCCATCATATTTTTTAGGGCCTCTGAGGTAGCTGGAGCATCGGGGTGTGGGTAGTCAGTGTTGAAGACGATATTGTCATCTCCTATATAGTCGACGACGTATTTTATGGTAGGTTCGTCAGCATCTGCAGCGACGGCACATTGTCGCAAGAAATATTCTTGAGGGCTCAATTGGAGGGGATGTTCGTCGAAAAACACCGATTGGCGGCCTTCACAATACTTTTCTAATCTATTTAGCCAGAACGGTAGCCAACCTGAGTTGGCCTCCAAAATTAGGAGACGCAAACTTGGGAATTTGTCCAACAGGCCACTATAAATAAAATGCCCAAGATTTATCATATTCTCAAACGGAAACCCAATGGCTTGCCCCAGGGCGATGAAAGGTCCGGTGGCCGAATCATATCTGGCACCGGCTAGTGGTTGACCGCCAGAGCTACTGTTTCCGTGGACCGAGATGGGAACATCTAGCTCTTGTATAGTTCTCCATATCTCGTCATAAACGGGATGGTGCCACATCTTTCCGGCCATTGCTTTTGGAAGAAAAATGGATACAGCTCCTAATTCTGTTACGGACCGTTCTATTTCGGAACACATCTCTCTAATATTGTGTCCTGGAACGGGCGCCGTAAATTTTACTTTCGTGGAAACATTCCTAGAGAAATCGAATGCCCAGTTGTTGTAAGCCCGGCACATAGCACCCTGGACTGCTGGTTCGATGAAAGATGGAAGTGAAACAGTCTTGGTGGGGAGACAGACTTGGATGTCCCAGCCCTCTGTTTCCATATCCAAAAGACGGCTACTCATACTCCAATTATCCCTGAACGCGTGACCAAATTTGCTATCCATTTGATCGAACAGGGTTTTAGCCTTCCAAGCACCTGTGGTTTCACCTTCAAGTTGGAGTAAAGAGTTCCCATGTACCTTCTTGACCTTGGGCACACGGTCCTTGAATTCGTCCTCGATGTAGTTTATCCAGAGATCGGGTGGCTCATAGAAATGACCATCGGCATCGATTATTCTAAATCCCTTACGAATTTCATACCCCTATCTATGGGTTTTGGCAAAGGGATAGTATCATATTTTGGTATTTCCTGGTACGAATGAAATAGGGTTTTCATAATTGGCACTGGTGTTATAGAGTGACTAAGGCAAACCTGAAATACGAACATGATATATTAATGCGAATGAGTTGTGAGATATATTGTTCAGATTAATTGTGAACCAAAAACTAAATCTTTGTTCACCGACTATTTTGCCTAGCTTAGCTCTGGCCAGAAACGTTCTTCTTTATTGAAGTCTCCGTTATTGTGGTATCCTCTGACCTCCCAGAATCCAGGCCTATCCACAGTGCTAAACTCGATTCCTGTCACCCACTTAGCCGATTTCCAACCGTAGCGGGCTGGTACCACCGTCCTGATGGGACCACCATGCTCAGGTGTCAAATTCTCTCCATCATGTTTGTAGGCTAGCATCGACACCCCGTCTAGTGCGATTTCAATTGGAATATTAGTAGAATAGTCTCCGTAGCATTGCGCGATCATATGCTTAGCATTAGGTTTGGGTTGGACCAGTTTTGCGAGCGTAGTTATCAATACGCCTTCCCAAGCATTCTCTAGGCGGCTCCACTGAGTTACGCAATGGAATGGCACTTCTAGGATGTCTTGTTTGAGTTTCATAAATTGGACCCAGTCTAATTCAATAGTATTTTCTACCTCTCCGAAAACTCGTAATCTCCAGTCTTCTATGGGGATGTTTGGAGTTGGACCGTATGTCAACACGGGAAATTTTTCCGTTACGAATTGACCCGGAGGGACGTCTTTAATGTCCGGAGCTGTTTTTAATTTGTTCTGACGTTTAAACTGCAAAGGTGATCCTCCACGACCGTGATAATCATGGTATCCATCGGTTGGGTTGTGTGTCAAATCCTTGTTACGACAGTATTAGCAAATTGGAGTTAGTGTTTATGGCTGAAATATAACTTATAGAAATAAAGGCTAATGGTTCTTCTATGATCACTTTGCTTGGTTTATACGGAATCGGAAATACTGCCCAGTTATAATATATCATTATGCAGTCAAACATTCGTAGGTATGACATAGATACCATAAGGGTTTTGGCTCTGTGTTTGCTGATTTTTTATCACATCGTTGTGGGATTCCAACCATGGAGTAGTTCGTTGTATTTCATTGCAAATAAAGACGATCTTACGATGTTGTGGAACTTCATGGAGCTAATAAATATCTGGCGTATCCCGATACTATTTGTAGTTTCCGGTATGGCTGTTAACTTTGCGTCTAAAAAGCGAAACTTATACGAATTATTTGTCGACAGGACATATAGAATCTTTTTGCCCTTATTCTTCGGCATGTTTTTTATAGTGCCGGCCTATTCACTGATCGCTCAAGGTTACTATGATCATGACTATACTTATTCCCCTAGTCCTGGTCATCTGTGGTTCTTGGGCCACATATTTGTGTACGTATTGTTGTTCTCTCCAGTCTTTTACTTCTGCAAAAACCGATCTGCAACGGTAGCCGCCCGGTTGATTTCAGTTATCATTGAGAAACCTTTCGGTGTTCTAGCTCTTTTTTCTTTACCCTTAATATTGGAATCTATCACGATAAACCCAGAATTCTATGCCGGATTTGCCAGTTATCCAATCCATGGTTTGATTACTGGCGGGATCTGTTTCTGTAGCGGATTCATGTTTATGTCGTTGGATGGCAAATTTTGGAAGGGAGTAAAAGATATCAGATTAATTACTTTCATATTGGCTTTCTCACTATATTTAATCCGAATTTTTGAGGCCAACCAGTTATCGTTAAATATTGTGAGTAGTGGATTAACAGCATTTGAAGCTGCTTGCTGGATGTTATCCGCATTTGGGTTTGGAGCCATGTATTTAAATAGGCCATCTAAACTTTTGAACTATCTTACGCCTGCAGTTTATCCTTTATATATTGTTCACATGCCGATACAATTCCTTTTTTCGAGCCTTATATTCCCCCTAGTGATTCCAGCAGTTCCGAAGCTCATACTGTTGTTATTGGCAACGTATGGGGGAGGCTTACTAATATATGAAATGGTAAAGAAAATTAAATGGGCAAGGCCGTTGTTTGGTATGAAAATTTATAGAGATGGTTATTAGTAATATAATGATTCAACCACAAGGATTAGTATGATTCGTAAAACTGCATACTCGAAAATTCAAAAAGAACCTCTAGGCATACGAGTTGAAGGTTTATCAAAGAGCTTTGGGGCTGCTCCCGTCTTGAGATGCTTTGATTTAACTCTTGAGCGAGGTAAACGGTTAGTTGTGTTCGGACGAAACGGTTCTGGCAAAACCACTCTTTTAAAACTCTTATCCACGAGATATCGTCCAGATAGTGGTGAAATTTGGATAAACGGAAACTCTAGTCGCCTAGAACCCAATGCAATTCGGAGGTCGATAGGTGTGGTGTTGCATAATCCAATGCTGTATGAGGATATGACCTGTAACGAAAACCTCCGTTTTTTTGGGAACATGTTTGATTTGGATGATTTATCCGACCGTATTTCTGATGTATTAGGCAAGGTGAACTTAGTGTCCCAGAAAGAACAAAAGGCAAGAAATTTGTCTCATGGGATGCAAAAACGATTGGCAATTGCTAGGGCGCTTTTACATGACCCAGATGTCCTACTTTTAGATGAACCTGAATCTGGACTAGATAAGCAAATGTTGGATGATCTTGGACCATTTCTGTTCAAGAGTACGCGAGGTAATAGAACCATTGTTATGGCTACGCACAACTCCGAAATAGGTTTAAAATGGGCGGACGAAGTTGCGTTTTTATCTAAAGGAACAATTGTTTACAAGGCGAGTAGAGTTGATATGGATGAAGGTCGATTCCACGATATATTTTTACAGCAGTTGGAGAGGGCCACTTGAGGGAACTTATTAGACCGGTTTTTGTTATAGCTTGGAAGGATATCATGCTTGAATTGCGGACTAAGGACATAATGGTATCGGCCCTGATCTTTGCTCTAATGGTCATTGTTATATTCAACTTTGCCCTCAACATCACTCCCACAATGGTTGATTCTTTGGCCCCAGGGATCTTATGGCTGGCCTTTGCTTTTGCAGGAGTCTTAGCTATGGGCAGGGCTTTTATTGCAGAGGGGGACAAGGGTAGTCTGGACGGATTGCTATTGTGTCCGGTAAGTAGGGACGCGATATTTTTTGGAAAAATGACTTCAATGTTTGTTTTCATGGTTGTTATAGAATCTTTAGTTTTACCTATTTTTGTGGTCCTGTTTAATTTTGACTCAATCTCCTTCAATCTGATTGCTATAATGTTGCTTGGGGCTCTTGGATTTGCGACTGTTGGAACCCTCTTCTCGTCGATTGCCTTTAACCTGCGTTCTCGGGAAATTATGCTCCCACTGTTGTTCTTCCCGATGGTCACGCCAATCCTTATTGGTGTCGTAGAGGCGTCCTCCGGAGTAATTACCGATACCGTTAATGTAATTGGAACTGGTAGATGGATTGGGCTTATAGTCGTGTTCGACGCTATTTTTCTTGTGGTTTGCCCTTGGGCTTTCGGGGTAGCTATGGAAGAATAGATGTTTAATAGAATTGCAAAACAACAACAAGGTATTATTTTAATTAAGGATATATAAAAACAAATTATGCGCTTTTTGTTATTACTCGTAGTCTCTATCTTGCTTGCAATAAACATTTTTTTAATTTTTATGTGGGCTCCTACGGAAGTTCATATGGGCCATGTTCAGAGGATTTTTTACATACATGTACCGTCGGCATGGATAGCATTTATTGCGTTCGGGATCGTGTTTTTTGGTAGTATCCAATATCTTAGGACACGGGAACAGAAATGGGATAATCTTGCTAGCGCTTCTGCTGAATTGGGAGTTGTTTTTACTACTCTAGTTTTAGTTACTGGTCCAATATGGGCGAAACCCGTCTGGGGCATTTGGTGGACTTGGGACGTTCGTTTGACGACAACTTTAGTTCTGTGGTTAATCTATGTGTCCTATCTGATGGTACGATCTTACAGCGCCAATCATTACCAGGCCTCTAGATATTCCTCTATTTTGGGAATCATAGGCGTAATTAACTTGCCACTAATCTATTTTGCAGTCAATTGGTGGAATACTCAGCACCAAAGGTTAGTTTTAGGTGTTGGGTCGACAGAGTCCGGTTTGCACCCTGATATGAAGACTACCCTCTATTTCTCTTTATTGGCCTTTAGCTCTCTGTTCGTGTACCTATTGTGGTTTAGAGTATCCTTAAAAGAAACTGAGGATATGGTCAGGAAAAATGTCCACTTGGACATGGATCA
>CAJXDJ010000062.1 GCA_913052045.1 uncultured Dehalococcoidia bacterium | reverse complement strand
ATTATTTCATCAGATTCTCACGTCGTAGAACCCCCAGACCTATGGTTAGAGCGTATGTCCAAAGAAAAGTGGGGTACTCGTATCCCATACGTGAAATTGGGAGACCCGTTCGACCGCTGGATCGTAGATGGTAACCCTTCCGGAACTATAGGTACTTCATCCAGTGCTGGACTTAGATATTCTAAGCCTGATGACATTGTACTAGACGGTAGTTTTAAAGATGTACCCCCAGGTGGGTATAACCCTCATGCCCATATCAAAGATCTCGAACTTGATGGAGTAAGTGGCGATTTTCTATACGCATCTCAGGGTGCTGGTCTCTATGGGCTTGAAGACGCGGGATTTATTAGAGCTCTTTTCGATGCCTACAACGAATGGCTTTCCGAATTTTGCAGCCCTTATCCCGAGAGACTGAATGGAATAGGTTTAGTTCTGATTGATGATCAGATTGAAGAAGGCATACATCAGATGGAACGAGCATCAGAATTAGGATTAAGAGGTGTAATGATACCCGTCGGCCCGCGGCCTCATGAAACCTATGATAATCCAATGTACGACAAGTTTTGGGCGGCAGCTCAGGAGATTGGCATACCTTTAAGCTTACATATTGGCACATTACGCCCTGGCAACATGAGACTTATGGAAGATGGCAAAGTTACGCAAACAGCTGTAGAGCGGTGTAATGAAGATGCATTTGTAAGGTATAGCCTAGGACATCTTATTTTCTCTGGCGTATTTGAAAGGTTTCCAGATCTCCGAGTAGTTAACGTTGAACATGAACTCTCTTGGCTTCCATTTTTTATGCATAGGATGGACGTTACTTATATTGAAAGGACAGAGCAAGCATCCTACAGATATAAAGAGAATATGACACCTAGCGACTACATGAAACGAAATGTTTACCATAGTTTTCAGGAAGACGGACCTGGCATTAGATTAAGAGACATTATTGGTGTAAATAGCATCATGTGGGGAAACGACTACCCACATGCAGAATCTACGTTTCCAGAATCTCAACGAGTCCTTTCAGAAATTCTCGCAGATGTTCCTGAAGAAGAACGAGATTTAATAGTATCTGGGAATTGCAAACGCCTCTACAATCTTAGATAGAACACTTTATTATTAGCAGTTGACCCTCGGTTTTGTTTAAGGCAAACTTAATTCTATGATACCTAAGTACAGGAGATATTGACCTTGAGCTCTGTTGAACGTAATAAGATTTTGAACTCCGTAGATTCCAGAAGATTTCTGGAACTCGGAAAGACGCTAATCAGTATTCCGAGCTTTAAGGGAGAAGAAACTCCCGTAGCCAATTACATATCCAAATTACTAAAGGATCGTGGTTACCAAATAGAAATGCAGGAAGTGGAACCGGGTCGTTACCAAACTATAGCCACTCTTAAGGGCACTGGTGGCGGTAAATCGCTAATGTTTAATGGACACATAGACATAAATCCATTGGCAGCCGGGTGGGAGAGAGATCCCTGGTCTCCGACCATAGAAGGGGATCGACTTTATGGCGCAGGAAGCCGCAACATGAAAGGTGGAGTTGCCGCTATGATTGAGGCAGCCGAAGCCATAAGATGCTCACATGTAAAATTAAAGGGCGATCTTATAGTGGCCTGTGTTGTTGGAGAACTTCAAGGAGGTGAGGGAACTCATCACCTATGCCAGAATGGGCCTATTCCTGATATGGCGATAGTACCCGAGCCCTTTGGTGCTAACAATATAGTGACTTGCCACGCAGGCTCTGCAGAAATGGCCATACACACCTTGGGAAGAGCTCGTCACATGAATCGAATGGAAGACTCGATAGACGCCATAGAAAAGATGGTGAAAGTGATTAAGACCATTAAAGATATCAAATTCAATGTATGCCCGAGGCAGGACCTACCAGGCCTTCCAAGACTAAATGTGGGAAATATAATCGGAGGTATTGGAAGGGACTATAATAGGACCGAAGCTACATATATAGCAGATGTTTGTACCATTGTCATCGACGTCAGATTTCCTCCTGGAGGAACAGCGGACGCTATTAAAGCCGACATAGTTAGAGCACTCGATCAATTAAGCGTCGATGACCCGGATTTAAAATATGAGATAGAAATGCCTCCGCCAAAAAAATACAATTGCTTCACATTAATAGTAGAACCATTCGATCTGCCAAAAGATGAATACATCTTAGAATCTGTTCTGAATTCCTACAGATTTGTTACTGGACATGAGCCTGAAGGTGTAGGCACCGTACTTCCTTGGTCTTACAGCTGTGATGACACATCAAAACTTCATAAAGCAGGAATACCATGTTTATTGCATGGGCCGGCTGGAGGAATTCATTCCTCTACGATACCTGACGAATATACCGTAATTAGCGATATAGGTCAGGTAGCTAGAGTATTAGCGTTAAGCGCGTTAGATGTATGTAATTTGGCCAAGCAATAAATTCATAAAAATTATCAACAGAAAAGGAGATCCATTTTGTCAATAATCGAGGAAAAACTAGCTGAGTTGGGTTTGGAATTACCAAATTCACCAGCCCCAATGGCATCATATGTCCCCGCTGTCACGACCGGTAATTTGGTCTTTCTTTCAGGAGTTGTTTCGAAAGGCGCCGAAGGATTGATAACCGGCAAATTGGGGAAGGATTTAACAGTGGAGGAAGGATACGAAGGAGCTAAGACCTGCGCATTAAACCTGTTAGCCAATTTGAAGAATGAAATTGGTGATTTAGATAAAGTAAAACGCATTGTAAAACTCCTAGGGATGGTTAATTCAACTCCAGATTTCACGCAGCCTCCAGCGGTAGTTAACGGATGTTCAGATCTTCTACTCAAATTATTCGGGAAGAATGGTGAACATGCCAGATCCGCTGTGGGCGTTGCTACCTTGCCTGCAGGTGTAGCAGTAGAAATAGAAATGATTGTTGAACTCCAAGGCGGGTCTTGATAGGAAACAAACAATGTCAACTGTTGAGGACAAATTAAGAACTCTAGGTTTAGAACTTCCTTCGCCTCCAACCCCAGGCGGAACTTACGTCCCGTCTGTTACCACCGGTAACCTAATATATCTGTCCGGAGTCACTCCCAATACAGAGGACGGTAAACCACTCGCTGGAAAAGTAGGTATTAACATTACTACAGAAGAGGCATATGAAGCGGCCCAGAGGGGAGCTCTAGGCCTATTAGCGAACCTCAAACGACAGTTGGGCACCCTAGAAAAGTGAGGAGGATAGTCAAAAGTTTTCGGGATGGTTAATACCGATCCTGAATATCCCAATCCTCCAGGAGTAATAAACGGATGCTCAGATCTGCTTATTAAACTCTTCGGTGAGAACTGAAGACATTCCCGCTCCGCTGTCGGCCTTTCTACCTTACCGGGAGGAAGTGTGGTGGAAATAGAAATGATAGTCGAGATCCACACTTCATGATAATGGCCCAGACCTGAGCTTAGGCCTAGCTCTGAAAATTCTAGCAGCCCCTCATGAACGAGTAATTATTAATAAAACTGTGGAGGAAACTAACCCATCGTTTCTTCATAAGAAACCTAATTTAGACCTCTTTAAGTGAAGTTAAATTCCCACAGCGTAGCCATCTCTGCGGGGATCTGCTCCACCCATAAGAACTCCAGTATCAGGATCGTGAGCGATCGCATGTCCCCCACCAACTTCTGTACTCCATTGGCCGTAAGATCCCACCTCATGTCCGCGGGATATTAGACCCTGACGAGATTCCTCAGGAATACGGTCTTCCATATTTATACGCTTGCCACCCATGACTCTAAATCTCGGAGCCTCTAGTACTTCCTGAACAGTCATACCGAATTCTATGTAGTTCAAAATCATCTGTGTGGTAGTCTGCGGAATACCGTAACTACCCGGCGTTCCAATTGATAGAATAAACTTTCCATCTTTAAAAATCTGGATAGGGGCCATATTGCTTCCCGGTCTTTTCCCAGGGGATACCAACAAGTTGCTACCACTAGTTGGATCAATGTCCATGAGGTCTATATTATTGTTCAACAAAAATCCTGTTTTCCCTGCGACAACAGCACAACCGAAAGCTGCACCTAAGGTATGGGTTATGCTAAAAACATTGCCCCGAGAATCTGCTGCCGAAAAATGTGTAGTCTCGCCACTAAGATAAGTGGCTGGAACACCAGCCTGAATTGATCCTTCTGGAGGATTTTCAGTATAACGCTCTCCCATAACTGTAGAGGCATGATAGTGATTGATCCTGGCTCGTTGATCTCTAGCATAGGACTTCGAAATCATGCCCTCTACAGGAACACTCATGAAGTTAGGATCACCACCAAACATTATGCGGTCTGTAGCAGCCAGTTTTATGGCTTCAGAGATTAAATGGATATAGTTCGATGTATTGTGACCCAAATTCTTTAAATCGAACCCTTCAAGAATGTTCAGGGTTTCCAGTACTTGAAAAGCATTACAATTGGGCCCTGGGGTGATTATGTCGTAACCACGGTAGTTAATAGATATCGGATCTTGCCAATCTGGCTTATAGGAACCCAGATCGCTTAGATCGATTAATCCATCATTTTCTTTCATAAACCGAGCTATTTCCAAAGCTATATCACCCTTATAATAACCCTCTACCCCTTGTTCAGCTAAAACCCCATAGCTCCAAGCCAAATTTGGCTGCTTGAGAATTTCTCCAGCTTTCATGGGTCTTCCATTAGGCATGAATGCCTTCTGAGACGTCGGAAAGCGCTCCAATCTGTCCGCGTTCGCTTCAAAGAAGCGCTCATCCAGATCCGACACTATATAACCATGTTCAGCTAATTCTATGGCTGGAGCAAACACCGTAGATCTTGGTAGAGACCCGAATTTTTCTAATATATCTAGCCAGCCAGCTGGATTTCCGGGTACAAGTGGGCATCTAGTTCCTATGCTATGTGTTTCTGGAGAAAACGCTTCTGGCACAGCTTTTCGGGGAGCTAATCCAGAAAAATTTAAGACTTTCCTGTTTTGCCCGAAATCACTGCTCATGACAAGAAGTCCAATACCACCTAGCCCTGACATGTAAGGCTCTACCACATTAAGAGCAGCAGCCGTCGCCACCACTGCGTCAGCCGCATTGCCTCCCTGTAGAAACATGCGAGCTCCAGCCATACTGGAGGCATAATGGGCAGAGGTAACCATTCCTTTCACACTTTTTACCACAGGTCTATGAGCTGATAGGTCAAAACCCTTTTTTAGATACGTAGTCTCTTCAAGATGCTGCACTGTAAATTCCTCGCTATTTATTAAGTTAGTTTGACGGATAATTAAGTGCCGATATGGACAGCTACCCTCTGACCCAGTACCTTGAGCAAATATTCCTCTAGGCCAATCTCTTTAAGTGGTGAGTCCCCTCTGGCCCCAAGGACATCGCGGATTATACAGTCCTGTTTCTCCAAGGTAATCAGGGGTTGCGACTTAATCCCTTCCAAGAATCTTCTCCGAATATGGCCATTGCTCTTATCTAATAACCCTCGAAACCATTCCGGCCAGGCGGAATTGTATTCACTAATATTCACATTCGGCATGAATTCCTCCATTTGCTTGAATTAGTATCTTAAATTCTGCTTACGGTATATATCTGTATTGTATTGAGCTATAGACGAATTCTCAATGGCAAAAAAAATTCTGCCATTAATGGAAACATCATTGTGCCAAACTATCGGTCGAAAATATCTTCAGGGAGAATCGCGGAGACAACATAATTAGGAACGTCAACCACGTTGCTAATCCTTAAATCAACCGCGACACTACATATTACATATGCCTGGTTTCTGTCCCATCCACGCTCTTGCAATAAATCTATCATGTTTAGCAAAGCATTACGACAAGCCAAGGTCAAGTTTTCCCCATCGTTTACACCATTGTGATCAACTGGCATGCCCATCGTAGCCGAAAATCGTCCCGGAACTGTCATCCCAGACGGACCAAAAATCCCTCGAT
>CAJXDJ010000061.1 GCA_913052045.1 uncultured Dehalococcoidia bacterium | reverse complement strand
AGTTGTCTTTAAGTGCCTAAATGAATCCGCCATGCCAACAAACTTGTTAATCGCCTGTTCTGTATTCATGGACAATAGAGCCGTAGGGTCAAAATTGTGCTCGATTAACGGCTCGAGTTTTATTGATGCGGCGTTAGCAACCCTTGTGCTTTCTCGAAACAGTGCCAGTAATATTGGGCGATTTCGATCATTCTCAAGCATGGACACTGATGTTGATGTACCAAGTGCGTTCGACACGTAAGAGTTTCCCCAGATTATCTTGGACCAGAGATAGCCAGTTATGTTGGGCGTTATAGTTGTGTCGTTGGTATTGTTCAAGATCGTGCGGATTTGTCTCAGACTGTCGGTAATTGATCCATCCAACGTACCTATTCTCATAGGCGCATCACCACTATATTGAATATGGCCCGGGCCCATATATGCTGCACCCCAATCAACTAAGCAACCAATGGTGCTTCTGCCACCGATATATTCTGAAATGATCTCCTCGTTAAGGCCGTTCTGTAACGACACCACGATCGATTGTGGACCAATGTTTGGCAACATAGTTTCCATAGCTAGTCGAGTATCCTGTGATTTAACACAGAGAAATACAAGGCCTAATTCCTCCTCGAGTTCATGTGGCTCAACAGCACGAGGATTTATTATTACATCCTTTCCCTTGAGGTCACTGATAAGAAGCCCACGTTTATTAATATGATCCACATGCTCAGTTACCCTGTCTACAAATATCACATCCTCTCCACTCAAGAAAGAACATGTTCCAACCGTTGAGCCAATGGCTCCAGATCCATAGACAGTTATAGTCATAATAACCTCCAAAACATCTATTATAACCAAATTATCCAGTACAACTTCAAACTAGAGTTTGGAGGAGCACCAGATGAAGAGAAACAGGTAATCTGTGTAAAATCATGCCTATTTCACGACTTTCTGAATAAAATGAAATGGACTCACAAAGCATCGCTGGAGCCGCACTCGCCGCCCTAGAAGCATGAAATAACAAACCGGACTGATTAAATGTTCAATTCAACCAGAGTAAAGGGATACCAAGCGGAGAGATAACTAATCAGAAACCAAGTTCGGGGTGGCCTTTTCTGGAAGTCCTCCCAATTCCATTTCTCTTGCCCTGTCCTCCAACCCCGGAAGTACCGCGGCTATAACAGATTGATCAATATCTATGGCTACGCCTGGATAACCAGCTCGTTCAACCATTGACCGTAGCATCCCATTCTTGAACTTATCCAAAACCCACCCGAGAGGATCAGGTACTAATGTTGTATCCCAATATATTCTATGGTTCTTATTTCTAGGGCCATAATGATAGTGCGGACCATCTTTAAAGCAATCAAAAGCCAGTATTTCGGTCTCTTCTGCGTAAGACTTTCCCTTGGTGCCCCCCACGTCTGTAAGTACATGTATGGCCAAGCCTCCGTCTCCAACGGGAAGACGACGCATCTCAAGACCAAAGCGTATGTTTCCTGCCTCGAATATATCCGTCCCTCTATTGTGTTTTACGGTATTCCTATGGGAAATATAAATATCCCGGGCGGCTATTTCCAAATCTGGGAGAATTGAGTCCAAGTTTTTCTGATCTATTTTACCAGCAATTTCCGGATATCCCGCCCTTATCAACATTGCTGGAAGCATCGTCTTTAAAGTCCTAATGGTCCAGCTAATAGCATTACCATCGGCTGTTGTATCCATTCTATAAAGACGACCAGAAAACGTGGCCCGTTCCGCGTAACCTTTGCTATCTTGACTGAGCATTGCAGGAACAATTGGCTCTAGCTTATCGTTATCGGGGCCATAAACATAACTCTTTTCAAAATCAAAACAGTTAAATCTTAGAAGAGATGTATGCCTGCCTTCTACGTTGGCTGTGATAACTATGGAAACTCCCTGATCCGCATGATCCTGAATGTTGCCGTCCCATACCTCATGCTGAGCTGTGATAATAAGGGGGCCTAGTTCAAACTTCGCATTCCTTTTTACATTTACCATGCTAATCTATACCCCCTCCCTTAGATCGAGATACCATAGCTGCTACAAAAATATTTGGCCGATTGTGATAGCTTATCACAATCACTGCTCCTAAGAGATATTTATAGTACAAGCCCTGTCTTTCTAGCTTTTTAACATGGTCTTTTGTTCCCAGATTAAACTACTTGCTCCCCTCCCAGCATCACCATAGACATATTCCGTAAAGCCTTGATGTCCAGCAGTGGGTTTTGATCGACCACTATCAGATCCGCTTGTTTACCCGGTTTAATAGATCCAGTGATTTCAGTAATGCCCATGGATTCTGCAGCAATGCTAGTGGATGCTTTAATAATATCTATATTGCTCATCCCCGCTTCAGACATTAATTCCAGCCCCAAACAGTAATCTCCAAACATTCGTATCGCGTCTGTACCAGAAACAACCTGAACTCCTGATTTGTTCCACATACGGCCAAGAAATTCCAGTTGACTCTCACATTTAGCTTTCAAGGCCTCTAACTTCCCATATTCGCTTTTCGTCAGGGTACGTTCAGACTCCTTAACAAGTAAAGCTTCTCTATCCCGGTACCCAGTCTGTACAGTTGGGCTAAGATATACACCCTGTTTCGCAATGCGCTCCCCAATAGCCGGGTGAAATTTGTAGGAGCCGTCAGGCTCTATAAAACCAGCGTGTTCAATCATATCCACTCCGGCCTCTAAGGCATTGGTAATACTCTGCGTGGCAAGGCAGTGGGCGGTAGTAAGCTTTCCCATATTATGGGCTTCATCTACTATCGCTCGAAGCTCGTCGACGGTGTAAGAAGGGCGCCGATTGTCGGTTATGGTTGTTCCGCCTCCCGCAGCCATAATTTTGATGTGATCCGCTCCATCTTTTACCAGCTTCCGAACTGCTGTTCGAACCCCACTTACCCCATCCGCCTCCTGGTTACACCAATGGAAATGTCCTCCCGTTAGGGTAACTGGTCGACCACATAGGAAAAGTCTCGGTGTGGTTGCATATCCACGTAGAGCTCCCTCACGAAGGTTAAATGTTACTTTATTACGACTCCCATTATCTCTAAGAGATGTAACTCCACATCTAAGGTGCGTTAAAGCATTCTTTGAAGCCCTGAGTAGGGATATTTCGTCTGAGTCTCCTGTAATAACTTCCTCGTAATGTTTACTCCAGCCCCCAAACATTAGGTGAGTATGCACGTCAACTAGACCCGGAAGTAAGTATCCATCCGGAAAATCCAAAATTCTAGGACTATATCCAGTTGGAAGCGAAATTTGCCCCCGCGGTTGGATAGTCTTAATATAAGCTCCTTCTAAAACGACCGTTACGTTTTCCGTTGGTTTTGACCCTGTACCATCAATAACAGCCTTTGTATTTATTAATGTAATTGCAGGTATCGTCATAATGTATATCCTCGATGTAATCGCCAATATTGCATGCTCACCGGATTATACTTCTACGAAAACGGTTGTATATAAACAAATAGCGATAAACAGTCCCGGTGTTATAATCCGAATTATTCAATATTAGGGTCAAGCATGTATTCAGCCAAATCGTCACATTATGATAAAGAGGCCAATCACTATGATGCATTTAATGCAGATAGTTCCAGGCTTATCAACAGCACCGTAGCAAATATTCTCAAAACCTACGACGTAACGACGATCGTTGATCTTAGTTGTGGGACCGGTTCCCAGGTTTTCTGGCTTACTCAGCTCGGATATGAGGTTGTTGGATGTGATATCAATGCAAAAATGCTAAGAATCGCAGAGAATAATGCCGCGGCAGCAAAATTGAATGCGGCATTTCTGAAAGGCGACATGCGAACGGTCAAGATAGGACGGTTTGACGCGGCTATAACGATATTTAATTCCATCGGGCATCTTACAAAGCTTGATTTCGAAAAAACCCTTCGAAATGTCGCCAATAACCTAAATGATAACGGACTATATATATTCGACATTTACAACCTAAATTACCTGATAAAGGGTGATCATATAACCAATCTCACAATTGATTGGCAAAAACTCGAAGGTAATACGAAGATTAGGGATATACAGTACAGCACGATAGACAAAGCCGGCCTTCTGTGCTCGCATACTATTTCCCACGTAGATAAGGGACCGCCCAGTCCTCACATATCTAACAGCAGTCAGGTGATGCAGATCTATACGGCATCGCAACTAAGGAAGATATTGATTCGTAATGGGTTTGAGCCGCTAGATCAGACGGGAATTGACGGATCTAGCCTTATCGAAAGTGAAACCGATCGCATAATCACGACCGCAAGAAAAAAGTAAAACTGCAGGCATGGGAGACCCCATCTATGATATCTATCACGATAGACCGTAATCCCGACAATATATTGTGTTTAGGGATCATTTCATAATCTAGCCTTACCCCAAGAGCTTGCTGTTAAGAAAACCCTAGATGATATAATATGGAGACTCCACTGCTAGGTATAATTATGGAATTACGTACAGCTAAACGGACGACGAATAAAACCCCGTATTTATTGACATTTATAGCAGTGGCTTGCTTGACCTTGATATCTTGTTCTGATTCATCTGTTAGTGAACCGGAGATGGATAATCAATTCAACACACCGGTTAAATCTACCGGCACATCCTTTCCAACACCCTCGCCAACTATGGTAGCCGCATCAACGCCGACTAACAAACCAAAACACACACCAATCCCAGAAACACAAAGCATGGAGAGCGTTACGGTAATGGATAAATCCCTAGACTTGGAAGAAGTTGCTGGAACGGTTGACGCTCTAGACTCGGAAGAAGTCCAAGAAATAGCCGAAGCCCTAGATTTGGAAGACATCCAGGATATAGCTGATGATCTAAGCTTGGACGACATTCAGGATATAGCCAAAGCCCTGGGCCTGGAAGACATTCCTGAAACGACTGAAGATCTAGACCTGGAAGATCTTCTGAAAAACCTAGAAAGCATCGATTGTGCTTCTTTAACTGATCCAATACAACGAATGGGTTGTGATATAGCACAACACATAGATATAGAAGATGTAATGGACACGCCTACATCTATAGGATTAGATCAACACGATACTCACACAGATCACGCTCCAAAACTCAAGAATTTAATGCTGCAGAATCTAGGGCCATGGGACTCGGCAAGTGCAACTTTTGGCGATATGAAATTTGATTCGAGATATGGTAGAACAGTTTTTGATGATTTTGGAATGATCCACAACCCTGGGGAAACAAGGCAGTACGATAATCCCACATTTGAATTCGCTGCCCCAGCAGATTCGATAGTGCTCGCACCAATTAGTGGGGTGATCACCATGCTAACCTGGCAGCCAACGGCCGGATATAAGCAAGATGACTGGGACATTATTATAGCTCCCAGTATGGGCTCTAAGTGGAGGGTAAATCTTGATCATGTGGTAAGCATAGATTGTGACCGCACTGGATCCGCGCCAATTTTCTGTGATTTGCCCTTAACAATAGATGGAGATCCGGTTACAGAAGGTACAATAATCGACGCCGGTCAAGTGCTTGGCTATGTAGGCAACTTACCAGATAGAACTAACTCGGGTATCAATGGCCGTACTGAACTAAGTTTTTTTGAATACGTCAGAAAAGCTGAAAGTCCCATGGAAGATTTTGGGGTTATTAATCACTGTCCGACCATGCACCTGGATGATTCGGTTGAATCTGTTTTCAAAGCCAAGATTCAGAACCTGATGGATAATTATGAAGCGTGGGCTGGAAATAGCTCCATTTATCCACAAGATGAGATGGTTTCTCCAGGTTGTAGATACAGGGCAATTGAGGAATTGGACGGTGTAACGGCGCCAATAATGAACTAAATATATTGGTTATCCTTTCTTTAAGGAAGATAGTAATGCCTAGTTACTAAACTAACGACCCAAATGTGTTAGATGTCTAGGTTATCTCCTCCAAAGGTTCGTAGGAGAAATAACGATGAAAGCTGCTGTATTGTATGAAGCGCGGAAACCTCT
>CAJXDJ010000060.1 GCA_913052045.1 uncultured Dehalococcoidia bacterium | reverse complement strand
GCTCTTCCGATCTAAGGTTCCATATGGGTTGCTTCTATTTCAACCACCTTATCAAACACTGCACCCTTATCAGTAGGAAGGCTCTGCCAATATTCCAAAGCTTTTTGATATTCCTTCCCACTAGGTGCGTATGGGCGCCCTTTAACATAATCAAAAGTGGTTGTATCTGGGCCTATCATACCCGCCCTAGCACCCGCCTCGATGGACATGTTGCAGATTGTCATGCGACCTTCCATAGACAACTGTTTTATGGCTTTCCCTGTATATTCAATAACATGACCATTTGCCCCATCAATCCCTATCTGTCCAATAATGCCTAAAATCAAGTCCTTTGGTGTGACACCAAACGGTAGGTCTCCTTTGACCGCTATCTCCATAGTCTTGGGCTTTTCCTGCAGTAAACATTGTGTAGCCATCACATGCTCTACCTCAGATGTGCCTATACCGAAGGCTAAAGCCCCAAACGCGCCATGAGTTGACGTATGACTGTCTCCACACACAATTAATTGTCCAGGTTGCGTATACCCTAATTCCGGGCCAATTATGTGGACTATTCCTTGATTTGAGTCGTTAATATCATAAAGTTTAATGCCAAACTCTTTGGCATTCTTTTGTAGAGTCTCTATCTGTTGCAATGCGATACCGTCGGTAATTGGTTTCGATCTGTTCCATGTGGGAACATTATGATCTACAGTACAAATAGTCTTTCCAGGCCTCCGCAACCCACGTTGTGCGATTCTCAAACCCTCAAAAGCTTGGGCCGAAGTAACTTCGTGAACCAGATGCAAATCAACATAAATTAGTGGAGGGCTACCTTCGTTGTCTTCAACTACGTGAGCCCTCCAAATTTTTTCGAATAGAGTTTGGGCAGACATATTAGATACTCCCCCCTTGCGAATTACTGTTCAAAATATTCCCTGAGTGGAACAGATTGTACAGGAAACTACCGAATCATCTCTACTCCGAGGGAAGCGCTACGGGTTGGGAATTCCGGTAAGAGACTGTTTCCCCGCCTCCCCTAACGTTATCAATCTATTGAGAGCATTCATGTAGGCTTTCGCACTGGCTACTATAATATCCGTATCGGAGGCCCGGCCTACATAGATTCTATCGTTATTTTGAATCCTAATCGTAACCTCTCCTAAAGCATCTATACCTTCGGTTATCGAGTTAACGGTAAATTCTGTCAGTGTATTAGAAACTCCGATAATACGGTTTATAGCCTTGTATACGGCATCTACTGGTCCGGTACCCGTAGAGGCATCCACATAAACTTCGTTGTCGGGTCCAATTAACCTGACCGTAGCGGTGGGTATTTCGTGGTCACCGCAAGATACTTGGACTTGATCTAAGGCATATGAATACTGCTCCACATCTGCACGGAAGTGTTCTGACATCAAAGCTTCCAAATCCCTATCGGATATTTCCCTCTTCTTATCCGCCAGAGACTTAAAGGACTCGAAGGCTTGATCTAACTCGTTTTTTTCTAGTTTATACCCTAATTCTTCTAATCTAGATCTCAATCCAGCACGTCCACTAAGTTTACCTAACACCACTCCGTTGCCACTCGGCCATCCGATGGCCAAAGGATCCATAATCTCATAGGTCTGTCTTTCCTTCAGTACCCCGTCCTGATGAATTCCAGAAGCATGTCTGAACGCATTTTGACCTACAACAGCTTTATTCGGCTGAATCGGGAACCCCGATATATCGCTTACCATCCTGCTCGTACGATAAAGCTGAGACGTGTTTATATCCGTATAAACCTTGAGCAAATCCTTGCGAGTATCAATAGCCATAATAATTTCTTCAAGAGATGCGTTACCCGCCCGTTCACCAAGACCATTTATGCAACCCTCTACCTGACGAGCTCCTGCCTGTACGGCTGCCAAACTATTGGCTACACCCAAACCTAAATCGTTGTGACAATGAACACTAATAATAGCCTTTGAAATATTTGGCACATTTTCCCTAACACCCTTTATCAGCAAAGCAAATTCTGATGGTATGGAATATCCTACAGTGTCCGGAATGTTTATCGTGGTAGCCCCAGCTTTTATGACAGCTTCGAGCATCGTATACAAATACTCAGGTTCTGTCCTCGTAGCATCCATGGGCGAAAATTCCACATCCTCACAGTAACCTCTTGCTCGTGATACCATGGTCACAGCCATATCCATAACTTCCTCGCGATTACGCCTGAGTTGATGCATTATCTGGATATCTGAGCTGGACAAAAACACGTGAATCCTAGGCTTAGAAGCATCCTTAATGGCGTCCCATGCCCTATCTACATCGTTTGGATTAGCTCTAGCTAGAGAAGCTATAATCGGGCGTCGCAACTCCCGGGCTAATGTGGATACAGCCTCAAAATCCCCCTGCGAACTGGCAGCAAACCCCGCTTCAATTATATCTACACCCAAACGTTCAAGTTGCTTGCCCAACTCCAATTTTTCTTGGGTTGTCATTCCAGCCCCTGCGGTTTGCTCACCATCCCGAAGAGTGGTATCGAAAATTTTCACCTTTTCGTTTGCCATAATATCCTCTGCAGTAAAAAAAAATCCCGTCCCCAAAAGGGACGGGCTGGGTTCTCCCGCGTTACCACCCTAATTCCTTACGAACATTTCGTAAGACTCTCAACAAGATCTATAACGGGTCCAACCGTCCAGCCTTACTTAAATTCAGGATGGCCGCTCCAGGGCGAGTTCACGATCCTTCGACATCGGGCTCACACTATCCCCGATTCGCTTACTGTCGGGGGTCTCGTTAGTACTCCCTTTCATAGCGTTTAGTATTAAGTTTTATGGCGCCATTATATCATATTTCTTCTCCCTCAATTCGTTTACACAATCAAATTACACAGTTGCCCAAATTATGATCCGAAATTGATGTTTTTTTAATATCTTCTTGACATAGTTACAAGCCGTATTTACCATCATCTGGAAATAGAACGCTAAAACTGTGCGATCATTGCCCAAACCGCCTAGATAATAATGGGCAAGGTTTATTTTTTAGAAAGGTCGGTTTAGGCTAACTATCGGCAATAATTATCTAATACAGGAAGGTGTTAAGGGATGAGTTACAGTATTATCTCCGGTGACAGCCACGTGGATCTCAGGTTTATGCCAGAAACTATCTTTGTAGACAATGCTGATCCCTCCATGGTCGACAAGATGCCTTACGTAGTTGAAACCGAAAATGGGAAGCATTGGATGGCTACGGGCACAGACCTTGGTATAGCTGGTCATCAAACTGATAAAAATACCTTCAGTGCAGAGATGGATTACAGGCATAAAAGAATGCTTGACGAAGGATTCTTTGGCGACGTAGATAAAGGTTACCATCCAACCAACGCCGAGTTGCGCATACGAGACCAAGAAAAGGATGGAGTAGAAGCTGAGGTCCTTTACGGGCTACTGCGAGTTGGAAAGCAATTAAATGATCGTACTCAAGTGAACGAAATTTTCCGAATTTATAACGACTGGGCTGCCCAATTCTGTAAAGAAAACCCCGGTCGATTTGCCGGATTAGCATGCGTACCCAACCATGATCCGAATGCCGCATCGATAGAACTAGAACGGTCCGCTCGAATCGGACTTAAGGGGGCTGACTTTGGGGTTGGGGGATCTGGGAGACCAATCTACCATAAGGACTGGGAAATTCTCTGGCAAACTGCCAACGACACCGGACTACCAATTTCCTTCCACACCACCGGCCTAATACCGATGAAAGTCGGATCCGATGAAGGAGCTGAGTATGACGGCGTCTTCCATAACGTTCGCACAGTGCTATTTCAACTCTCTGGTGCCGAATTTGTTACAAGTACTATAATATCCGGCATTTGTGAACGATATCCCAACTTCAAATTTGTATTGGGAGAATGCGGCGTAAGCTGGCTTCCATACGTACTTGATCGGATGGACCACGAATGCGATGGTATGAAAGGACTTACGATGAAACCCAGCGAATACTGGGCTCGACAAGGTTACACCACTTTTCAATATGAACCGGTCGCCGGAGACTTTATACCTATGATAGGACCAGATAACGTGATCTGGGGATCAGACTACCCACACCAAGACGGGGTGTGGCCAGACTCGCTCAAAGTAATAGAAGAGTGTCTTGGCAGGATCGATCCAGTTCATAAAAGAAAAGTCATATGTGAAAACACGGCAAGGCTCTATGGCTTTGAACTCTAAGTTGATGACAACAACACAAGGACTAATAAAAAGAAAGGTGCGTCTATGAGGTTATTCTATGTGATCTACACCACAATTGCATTGTGCGTACTATCCATTACGTTGGTCGGCTGTGGAGAAGCTAGTAGCAATTCAATCCCTACCCCAACAACGCCCCCCACAAAGGTAACGCTCACCCTAGCGCAAAATCCGACTAGCACCTTTACACCGACGCCTCTAGTAATAGACGGAACCCGCATTGACGTGGACCTCGGTGAGTTCTATATACGTTCGAACAAGTCCTCCGAGATATCAGGGGTAATAACATTCGTAGCAAAGAATGTAGGCGCTATAGAACACGAATTATTGGTAGTTAAGACTAATACACCATCAAATTCACTACCATTAAAGGGTGCAGAAATAGATGAGGGTTATGCGGGAGAAATTATGGCTAGAATCAACCCAGAAGAGTTAGGCCCCGGAGAATATAGCCAAATATCAACAACGCTGGAATCTGGAATTTACGTCCTAGTCTGCAATGTCCCTGGACATTACAGTGCTGGCATGTATACCAATTTGATAATCAACTAATTGAGTTTGTTAAAGTAATTAATTCCGTTGAAACCCGCGAATCTATGACCTAGAATGGGACGTAGGCCGCCCAAAATGGAGCGCACTAATGGGTGAGAGAATAGCAGTAGGAGCCGACCACGGGGGCTATTTTTTAAAGGAAGAATTGATAATATGGCTTCGAGGTCAAAATTATAACGTCACAGATTTGGGGGCGCACACATTCGATGAGAACGATGACTATCCTGACTTCGCCAAAGCCGTTGCGGAAGAAGTATCTAGTAAACGAGCCGCACACGGATTGATAATATGTGGAAGCGGTGTTGGTGCAAGTATAACAGCTAATAAGATATTGGGAATCCGTGCTGGGTTATGTCACGATACTTACTCAGCCCGTCAAGGCGTAGAACACGACAGCATGAACATTTTATGCCTGGGCGCACGCATTGTTGGAATAGAGTTATCAAAGGAGCTAGTCAGCTCCTTCCTTCGAGCTGAGCCATTATTGGACTCCAGATTCCAAAGACGACTAAAAAAGTTACTATCCATAGAACGGATTTCATTCAAAAACGACCAAAGTATGAGATAGACCCTTCTTGCGAACATTAGATTAGGAAAGTGGGAAAGTATATAGTAAATACTGGATAATAAGCTGTATCGTCTTGCCTACAGATTACAGACCACTTTTCTTAAATTCTTGAGCTTTTTTTGACATCCCCCTACAAGTTGTTAGAACTCTTTTTTTATGTGCTTCTGTGACTTGGCCTTTCAATGTACCTGGAATACCTGCTATAAAGGATTCATCTGGGACATCTTGCCCAGATAGAACCACCGTATTGGCAGCAATAATGCATTGGCGACCTATGGTACTTTTCGACAGGATAGTGCTGTTATTTCCCAGAAGGGTTCCTGTGCCAACCCTTTCGCAATGGACCACCACGCTGTGCCCTATTGCTACATAATCCTCTATGATCATTTGGTTGTTATGTAATACTGAATTTTCCTGGATATTTACATACTTACCAATCACTATCTTTCCGTTTCCATCTCCCCGAACTGTAGCTCCTGGCCAAATGCTACTGTAGGGACCAATCTCTACATTTCCAACGACATAGGCAAACTCACTAACCCATGCAGTAGCCGCTATTTTTGGGCTTTTATCACCAAGACTTCTAATCATTCGTTCTCCTCTATCCTTGTAGGGATGTATTTTTCTTGCGTTCTGGATGAGGCATTAACAAAAATAAAATTACGCCTAAACTAGATGTAGCCGAAAGGGTTAAGAATGCGGC
>CAJXDJ010000059.1 GCA_913052045.1 uncultured Dehalococcoidia bacterium | reverse complement strand
TATCAAGCAAGCCTACAAACTCAATATTGGTAAGTGCACTCCATCCACCTCTTACAAAGACAGGCTCCTCATCCATTGGTTCCCATCTAGGATCAAACTTACCCAGAGGTCCTTGCAGATTCCATTCCCATCCAAAAGCTTCCAATAAAGGAGGTAACTTTTCTTTTCCTTTTATCCCAAGACATGAGTAGATGACCGGTATGCCGATTTCTCTACACGCGTTTAACATGAGGGGAATATTTGGAGTCATCTGGTTGACTAGCTCCACATATTCTTCAAATTCCCTCATTATCACTTTAGCCCTCGCCTGTTTAATCAATAGTCCATTGGCGACATCTGCAAAGGGGGCATGTAAGTCCTGTAGCAATAAGATTGTACGAGTTTTACTAATGGATATGGGCTTACTCTCTTTCGTTAGTAATGGCAAAGGGTGACGTATTATCATTATCCTTCCGTATCGGAATAGTTTTCGTACCAATTCATGCTGTAACGCATTTCATGCTGGTACATGGTAACTTTATCGGGAGAAAACTTGAAATTCCAACCCTCAGCCCGAATGGAATCCAGAATGGGACCAGCATCGAAGCGTAGACCAGAAAATCGTTCTGTAGGCTGAGATATAAGCCACACAAACGCCTTCCCCAATTCCGTAGGATCCGTCCAAACAGAACGAACACTTTCGGGGGTCTGAGCAATTTCTTCCCATGTTAGTGCGGTAGGTTTAATTCGCTTGCCAGGTCCAACGGTGTTTAAAGCAATCCCATAAGCAGCAGCTTCCAAGGCAAGAGATTTTACAAACCCTTCATTGGCATGTTTACCAGCACCATACATGACTTCTTTTTTATACCCTCTGAAGCTGGATCCACTTGCTATAGAAATAATATGCCCGCCACCTTGTTTCTTCATCACATCCCAAGCAGACGCGGTGGCATTCAATAAACCTCCAAAACTTATGCTCATCTCTTTCCACCATTGCCCTTCATTCCCGTTCTCCCAATCCTCAAGTGGCATAATAACTCCAGCGTGTACCACTGCATCTAATCTCCCCCACAAGTCAGTGGTTTCTTTAACAATCCCCTTGAAAGCATTGAGATCACTGGCATCCAGTTTCCTCATGATAACCTGACTACCGTCAGCTTTCATGGTACTAACTGACCTGGACAGATTTTCTTCATGTACATCAGTAACCACGACTCGCGCTCCTTCTTGGCCCAGCGCCCTAGCAATGCCATACCCAAACCCTAAAGCTGCACCTGTTACGATTACACTCTTTCCTTCTAGCTGCATTCCAACTCCTTAAATATCCATTGTTGAGGAACTTACTATACGATTTATAGCCCCTTTGTACAAAATCTTAGTGATAGATAGTTAGCTTAATATTCCCTCATATTTAACTGGAGTCCGGACTTTGATAAGTAATAGTAACGCTACTACATACAGTCCAATCAGCCCTGTGAAGAGTTGATCGTAACTCCCTGTTAAATCTCTTATTCCAGCTCCTAAGATTGGTCCCGTACCCAAGGCCAACATTTGTATAGGGCTCAGTAACCCTGAGATAGATCCATAGGATTTTCTCCCGAAATATTGAGCTAATAGCATTTGCTCAAGCACCCCAACTGTACCCGTAACAAGTCCCCACATTAGTCCGAACAAAAGGGCTTCCTTAAAAGAGTCCAACAACAACAGATAAACCACTAGAACAATAGTCATACTCAAAGCGATCATTAGCATACGCTTTGGAGTATATCTATCTGCCAAATATCCCCAAGCTATGTTTGAGATTGAAAGAACAGTACTAAAGCTTAGAATCCCCGCAGCCTGAACCGTGGACATCCCCGTCGCATCTTTAAGATAAGGCACCATACTGAACCCCAGAGTAGCGGAACTAATCAGACTCAAAACAGCGATAATACCAACTATCCAAAAGGCGGGTGCCCGAATTGCCTCCTGGGTAGTCCAACTAATCTCCTCGCTTTCATGAAAACCCTGCCTTGGTGAAAGTTTACCCTCGTGTTTAGGATTATTACTAGATCTTGTCTCTACAATCAGACCATCTGGTTCTAGTCCTAAATCCTCAGGTCTCCTTCTCATAGCAAAACCTAAAGGTATTGAGATAACCAAAGCAAATATTCCTAGGATAAAATAGGCTACTCTCCATCCAGATGACAGCGTAACCATTGAAATGAATTGTATATTTACCGACCCCCCCAAAGGCCTGAACATGGAGTTCATGGCAAGGGCAAGATTCCTTCGCCTTCTAAAAAAGTTGACGACTGCCGTCCTCGGGACAACTCCGACCAACATAGGGTTGCTAAACCCACGACCAAATATATATGCCAAATAAAAATGCCAAATAGAAGTAGATCTAGATAAAATAAAAAACGACGTAGCAGCAATAACGGCACCCAGAGGCATGAGTATTCTAGGGCCATGCCGGTCCGCAAGGCGACCCATGAAAGGAGATGTCATACCCGACACCCAGGTTCCCAACGTAACCGCAAACGCTAGAGAACTACTTTTCCATTGTGTATCGTCTAAAATAAATGTCTGAATACCACCCAACACCAACTGTGTAAGTCCGGTCGCGGCGAACGTTCCTACCGCCACCATTATCATAATAATCCACCCATAATAAAAGGGCGGACTAAGTTTCCAATTAAAAACCGACATTACAAAAGTCTGTTGAACGTTTCATGCCTCTTTTCACTCCCACAACACGGATTAGGTAAAGATCATTTCTAGGGGAAAACGTTGCTTTTTTAATCCCCACGAGCACTTTATATCCCATAAATATAGACCGACACCTTACCGGTCTAGGTGATTCTATCCCTCATATATTAAGTGTCAAGTATACCCACATTGATAAAACAATATTCGATCGTATACTAGCAATGGTAGAAACTTAGAAAGAGTATTTGGTGTATCAAATGAAACAATCTAAACTAAGGGTGGGCTTAATCGGTGCCGGACGTTGGGCAAGGATGGCTCACATACACGGATGGTTACGAGATCCTAGATGCGAGCTAGCAGTTTTATGTGACACTAAGGTTGACGTTGCCCGTCAAGCCGCCTCTGAATATGGGATATCGGAATTCTCGGATAACTGGCAAGAGATAGTCAGTCGAAAAGACTTAGATATTATCGACATCTGTACTCCATCTCAAACCCACTATGAAATTTCCGAAGCATCAATAGAACACGGGAAACACGTACTCTGTGAAAAACCTATCGCCTACAACTATCTTCAGACCTCAGCTTTGGCAAAGATGGCAGAAGAAAAAGGATTAAAAACCAAATTAGGATTTACTTTTAGATATACCCCAGCCATGCGCTACGCCAAACAACTCATTTCTTCAGGTTTCATCGGAGTACCTTACATATTCAACGGCTATGAACAAAATTCACAGTTTCTGAACCCAGACACTCCATTAAGAACATCACAGGTTAAAACAAAAAAGCCTGGCCTAAATGTGTCGTCCTTAGAAGGATATGGGGCTCCAATCATTGACATCAGTAACTGGTGGATGGGTTCCCCGTACACTGCTGTTGTAGGAACCATGCGGAATTTCGTTCCGGAGAGATCAATCCGAGGATTATCCGGATATCACAAAGTCAATATAGACGATGCCAGCATGTTCATAGCGGAATATCAGAACGGAGGAATCGGATCAATCCAGACTAGTTATGTAACGATAGGAAACTTCCCTGGAGTTGAGGCCCGAATATATGGTCAGGAAGGAGCCATAATTGTGAGGACGGTCCTAGAATTTAGCGTCCCAGAAATTATTCGTACCGCTACACCTGACAAGGTAGAATTTAAGCAAATAGAAATCCCGCCAGAGTTCTTTCCAAGTGACTTTATGGAAGGTGAGGACATGAACCATACGTGGCTCAGTAACCTAGTCAGTAATTTCATAGACGAAATCGAAGGCGACACCGCAAAGAATGAAGGTAATTTTGATGACGGTGCACGAGTACAAGAAATAATTAATGCTGTAGAACTTTCTTTTGAAGAACGACGGTGGGTTACCTTACCTTTGAAATCCAATTTGGAATGAACTTGGAATTAGTCCATAATGACAAAATCTTGGCCTCCTGGAGGGCCCATGCCTCAACCCGATTACGATGAATTGATAGCCAGCACAAAAGACCATAGCTGGTTAAGCCACAATCCGTATACCGATAGAAACGACCCGCAACAACTTTCTATCGCCGTACGCGGTGAAGGTTGTTATATTTTCGATCATGAAGGCAAACAATATCTAGATGCAACGGGAAGTTCTCATTGTAGTGCGGTAGGTCATGGACGTCAGGAAATAGCTGACGCAGTCTCTAAGCAGATACATGCGTTGGAGTTTTCAGGTTCTGGTCTGGTACCTTTCATAAACGCACCGTCAGCAAAGCTTTCACAGAAACTTGCAGACCTGTGCCCTGGTAGTCTAAATCGGGTATTCTATACCCTTTCTGGATCAGAGGCTGTGGAAGCTGCACTCAAAATCGCACGTCAATACCACGCTCAAACCGGAAACCCCAAAAAATACAAGGTTCTTTACCGCAACTATGCACATCACGGTTATACCTGGGGCGCAATGAGTGTGAGTGGAGATCCTGCGATTAGATCAAAAATATTCGAGCCTACAGTCCCAATGGGTGTCATGGTCCCGGAAGCAAATCCTTTCCGCTGCCTCCACTGTAGTAAAACATGTAACTTGGGTTGCGCTCGATCAATAGAGGAAACCATAAAATACGAAGACCCAGACTCTATCGCAGCCATCATTGTGGAACCCATTTCCAAAATGGCAGTAGTCCCTCCACCTGAATATTGGGAAATGGTAGTAAGCCTTTGCAGGAAAAACAATATTTTGTTGATAGCTGATGAAGTGGTAACCGCCTTTGGACGAACGGGTAAATGGTTTGCTGTGAACCATTGGAATATAGTCCCCGATCTCATGGTCTTGGGAAAAACACTCGGGGCTGGATATATGCCAATAGGTGCGGTCATTGGTACAGAGGAAATATATAAAGTCTTTCTCGGTAGCCCCGAGAAAACTTTAATCCAATCCCACACACTAGGTAACCATCCAGTGGTTAACGCTGCTGCATTGGCCAATTTGGAAATCATAGAAAACGAAGGGTTAGTGGAGAGATCTGCCTCTCTTGGGCCATATTTCAAATCCCAATTGGAAACACTAAACAAACACCAAATCACTGGTGACATTCGTTCGATTGGCCTTCTCGCACAAATAGATTTAATCAAGGACCACAACACCAAGGAACCTTTTGGGGGCAGTATAGAAGGACGTCAATTAACTAGATTTATGGTAGACAATGGGCTATATATGCGCTGCAGCGGGCATAGCCTTAATATCCATCCTTCTTTGATTATCACGAAAGATCAAATCGACTTTATGGTCGATGTTTTTGATAAGACCTTAACTTACGCAGAACAGGAGTTATTAACAAAATGAGCAACCCAATGAGAACATTGTTAGTTGGTCTTGGCGCGCGAGGCAAGAAATGGGCTCGGATCCTACAAGAAGAACCATCAGTCGAAACTATCGGATATGTGGATATTTTGGACGACAACCTGGAATGGGCAAAATCCTTCGACTCTGCGGCGGAAAAGTCGTCGTATAGCAGTATGGAAAAAGCCCTTAGTGAATTAGAGCCAGAGTTTGTGGTGCTGGTTACACCGCCAGTGGACCGATATAAAGACGTTATGACAATATTTGAGCATGGGAGCCATTTGCTATCGGAAAAACCCCTAAGCCTAGACCTTGATGAGGGGCTGAGAATGGTCCAAGCTGCACAAGAAGCCAAATTAGGTTTTGCAGTAGGCTTGAATTTTAGGTATCAACATTGCGTTACCAAGGCACGTTCCATTCTAAAAAGTGGCGAAATTGGCAAACCGGGCTTAGTGGGGTATACCTATTGGAGATACCGGGACGCGTACACTCCCGGCCTCAATCGGTTTCCGATAACTATGCGACATCCTATGCTTTACGAACAAACGGTACACCATCTGGATGAAATACGTTATGTCTACGACGCGGAGGTGGAGCGTCTTT
>CAJXDJ010000058.1 GCA_913052045.1 uncultured Dehalococcoidia bacterium | reverse complement strand
TGGATTCGGACTAACGGTTGGACGGGTTTTGGCTTCATCTCTAGATTGAAAAATAGAGCCGAAATCTCCCTTCTTATTTTCAACTCTAGCCTTATTAGCCTTTCCAGTTGGATCTGCTGGCGCTTTCTCACCAAATCCCTGAAAGAGTTCAAAGTCAAGGGATTTGTCGTCCAAATCCACTCCTTGAGAATTTTGCTGTAAAACATCGGGAAAAGGAGACCAAGCGGGAGTAACAATGCCCAAGAATAAGGTCGATAAACCTAAGATAATAGCTAGGCTCTTCCAAAGAAATTGGTCACTCATGCGAATAACAAGATATCACAAATGTCTGTTATAAGCGGTCATCTTCTTTAGAATCCAAAGTTCACAGCTTGCCAGAACTAAAAGGAATTCTAGTTATCGCTGGTTTCTTCCTAAAATGCGACCAAATGCGGTGGCGGCGAGCCTGGATTATATTGTACATCAATGCTAGAACAAACAATGTAGAACCCACCAGAACAATTGTGGCCCCTGAGGACACATCTATGTAATAGCTAAGGTAAATCCCTACGATGCCACAACTCGAGCCTACTATCGTAGATAACAAAAGCATACGCTTAAAACTATTTGTTATCATTCTAGCAATTATCGGAGGAATAACCACATTAGCAGCAATTAATGTAACTCCCAAGACTTGCATAGACACTACGATAGTAGCAGCCAGAATAAGGGAAAACATAATGTCTACCCAACCGGTAGGGACCCCATATAAGCGTCCCACCTCAGAATCAAATGCTGTGAACAAGAATAATTTATATCCTACAAAAATGGTGCATACCGTAACACTGAGAACCAGTGCCAATGCCAATACGTCACCATCAGATACACCTAAAACGTTACCGAATAAAGCCGCATCAAAGCTACGTGTGAAGGTCTTGTATTTGCTTATGATTGCAATCCCCAAAGCAAAACTGGCAGTAGTAACAATTCCTATCGCAGCGTCAGCACCAATCGTACGCTTCCGCGCGGTAACAGTAATAAGAAGTGCGGAAAAGACTCCCCACACACTGGCACCCACGAAAAAGTTAATGGACATTACAAAGCTAACGACCGCGCCACCAAAAATTGCATGAGATAACCCATGTCCGATATATGCCATCTTTCTTAAAACAATATATACACCAACGAGACCCGTAAGTGCTCCTGCCAGGCCAGCTGCGACAATTCCATTAACAAAAAATTCGTAGTGAAATGGCTCAAACAATGTCTTGGTGCTCCAGCCCCGCGCTATCCTGATCCTCACCCTTCCTTGCGTGGTATCCAAACCTGTGCGGCCTTTCAACGACTATAGCCATACCATTGTGATGGATCACTGGCATTGGGCCCCCATATGTCTCAGTCAAGATTTCGGTCGTTAGAACCTTCGAGGGAGGGCCATCAGCTATAATACGACCATTCAAACATACAACTCGGGGCAAGTGCGCAGCAACAGAATTGATCTCATGTGTAGTCATAATTACGGTTATGCCCTGGTGGTTCAATTCGTGTAGAAGGTGCATAATATCATCTCTAGTTTTAATATCTACACCAGAAGTTGGTTCATCTAGGAGTACGATCGCCTGATTTCCTACGAGCGCTCTCGCCAGGAAAATCCTTTGTTGTTGTCCTCCAGAAAGGTCACTTATATGCCGCTTTGCAAGAGCACTTATTCCTAAATGCTCCATCATTCGTGCTGCTGATTTTCGTTGTAAACCTGTAACCCATGGAAATAGAGGAGAGTTCATTGTGCAACC
Organism: uncultured Dehalococcoidia bacterium; assembly: GCA_913052045.1. GTDB lineage: Bacteria > Chloroflexota > Dehalococcoidia > Lucifugimonadales. Next base: position 4,302 of record CAJXDJ010000058.1, on the reverse strand, counting down.
CATCATAACCACCTCTTCCACAGTCACAGGGAAATTCCAATCTATAGTCTCTAGTTGCGGTACATATCCCACTCGAGGACGTCGCACACTGGCATCTACACCGTTAACTAAAACCCGCCCATCGTAAACATCCAAAGTGCCGAGTATTGCTTTGAGCAAGCTAGTCTTGCCAGAGCCGCTAGGACCAACCAATCCCACAAAATCGCCGTGGCTGATTGTTAAATCTACGCTTTCCAGTACTAATTCACCATTATATCCACCTGTAAGGGACTCTATACTCACGACCGGGTCAATATAGCTTGGACTATGTGGTAGGGGATGTAGCATTAGGTTATCACTGCAGGTATTCCGCCTTACTATTTCCCGTAAACACTGGTGACACATCCAACAATTCTAAGCAACTTGAGTCGCCGCCGAGGGCATCGACGATAATCGTCAAATTATTTGCCATTAGGCCCAGATAAGAATGCTCATCATCTCCTGGTATACCTGGCAGATCGTCATCCGATAAACTATCAACAAAAACAGCTCCGGATTCTTTAGCAATTTGTTCCATAACTGGACTGGGGAAAACCTTGGAACCAAATACAGCCGGAACATCTACCCGTTTTATCAATTCAATTAGCTCAACTATCTCCCTAGCCGAAGGCTCAGTTAAATCTGACGGTTGAACTGCCCCTAATATGTCCATCCCATAGCGCCTAGCAAAATACGGCCAAGAATCATGGTATGTGAAAAGTTTCCGATTCTCTTGTGGAACGCTTGCTATTGCATCCACTATACATTTATCCAAATCTTCTATCCGTGTCCTCAGCTTCACAAAATTGTCGTTATAATAGGCCGCTCCAGATGGATCCAATTTAACTAATTCATTTCTTACTAAATCGGCATATTTTAAGGCCATCAGAGGATCTGGCCATAAATGAGGATTCGGGACTCCCTTCGTTTTAGGAAAACTGAAATCGAAAATCCAATCCTGTTTACTTACTGCCATCTCTCCCAAGAACAGAATTTTCCGATTTTCATTACTCGTAGTTTCTATAATTCTCATAACTGGATCTTCTAAGAAAAGGCCGTTGAGAATTATCAGATCAGCAGATTCGATATGTCTTATCACGGATGGGGCGGGTTGATAATTATGGGAGTTAGCTCCCTCTGGTACTATCCCTAACAAACTGATCCTATCCCCTCCGATGTTTTCTGTGATACTAGTCAACGGAGAAATAGTAGTAATAACTTTGGGTTTTCCATTGATCCAAATGTCTTCTGCTGGAGAACACATCGCAACACTAGAGAAAACCAAAGCTACCATTAAAAAAACTCCCAGTTTATGGAGATAAACATTCATATGTTGAATCCGATTTTTCCGACTTTTCCGCACAGAGAGAGCATTTCCCTTTGATAGTAAAATTGCGTACGTCCGGTTCAAATGAAAAATCCCTGTGGATTTGTTCGCCAAATCTCTCCAGATATTCAGGAGGCAAGTTGAAGGCCTTTCCGCAACAAGTACAAACCATGTGATTGTGCTTTCGGCCTGGGTGAGTTAATTCGAAATGAAGCCGTTCTCCAATTGCTACTTCCGTCACAACATCTATCTTTTTCATTAAATTCAAAGTTCTATAAACGGTTGCTATATCTATATATGGAAATGTAGTTCTTGCTTTCGAGTACACCTCTTCAACACCCATATGGGTGTTCCCCTTTCTCAATATATCAAGGATAAGTATACGCTGAGGAGTCAGCCGTATACTTAGATCTCGGAGCGTCTTGAATACTGTTCTGCGATCATTCATAGCAAATATTAGTATATGCAATTAGTTGCAAAAAGATATTAATGAATCGGGGGCTATCAGTCAACATAAAACTATAATCTATCACTTGCGGGGGAGAGAATTTATGGTCCATTAGGAAGGACCTATCCTAAGAAACTTCCTCTGACGCGCAAACAATCTATGGATTATCCAATATTCTCTCTAAAGGGGAACCCCAGCCCAACATATCACGCTTCAGATCTGCCAACTTAGACTTCCCACACATGGCCATAGTCATTTCAAGTTCCTCTACCAAAATCCTCACCACATCCCTCACACCTTCCTCTCCATTTACTGCCAGGCCCCAAAATACGGGCCTGCCTATAAGCACAGCTCTAGCCCCCAAAGCCAGTGCCTTAACTACATCAGATCCCCTCCTAATACCACCGTCTATATAAACTTCACAACCATCGTTAACCGCATCGACTATTTCCGGTAAAACTTCGATTGTTGAATATGTTGTGTCTAGCTGTCTCCCGCCGTGATTGGATACTATGATGCCACTGGCGCCGTGTTGGACTGCTAATATGGCATCTTCAGCCGTCATAATACCCTTCAGTACCACCGGCAACGGAGTGGACTTTACGAACCAATCCAGATGCTCCCAGGTAGCTCCTGGATCACGAATGTCATTCAAGCCAGCAGGGGCATCAGGAGAAAAATTCCACGAATACGGTTTAAGTTTTATTCCATCGTAATTAGGCGGCGAAACACTCACATACTTATTTCTAATGTTACGTTCCCGCTTTGGCTTAACTTTAGAATCTACAGTAATGCATATCGCGCTATACCCAGCCTCTGTAGCCCTATTAGCAAATTCTAAAGATAATTCGGGATCTCTATAAAGATATTGTTGAAAAACCTTTGGCCCAGAAGCTGCCTCAGCTATTTGTTCAAGGGTAAGTCTAGCTGCAGAACTGACAAACATCAAAAGACCCTCGGCGGCTGCGGCCTTCGCGGTCGCCGACTCCGCCAAGAAATGAGCTCTAGCGTGGTCTCCAGCCGGGTCAATCATTATCGGGGTTCTCATCTGCATACCTAAAACAGTAGTGGTTATATCAATTTTGGATACATCTTCTAACATACGAGGCCTTAATAATATGGAATCCCAGATTTCTCTAGTACGACGAATAGTTATTTCATCCGTGGCCCCACCGACTATGAAATCATATTGTTCCCTCGGAAGTTTTTCCTGGGCACAACGCTCGTATTCAAATATATTTATGGGATCCACAGATGCCCGCCTTTTTTCAGTTATTTACTAAATCCACGACTTATGGGTCACCTGGTGAGTATAAATCTACCAAAAATCTAGGTCAAACGCTCGGAACTGGTTCGCTATATATCAAGTCCCGAGCGTTTCAGGAACCACATTCTTTAGACGTCAAGCCAAATTAAACACCCACATACCACCCTGTTAACTCAGTCTCTGTCCTTTTCGCGCCCTTTGTAAAAGATGAAACAATAGATGATGATCAAATCCCAAATCTTTAGCCATCGAAAAATCCCCCTTCGCCTCATCCTCACGACCAAGATCTGCATTAGCTAATGATCTAACAGCATAGGCGGAACTTTGTTTTGGATTCAATTCAATCGCTTTGTCAGCATCTCGTATGGCCATTTCTGAATGGCCCAATTCATATAACGAAGCCGCCCTATTGTTGTATGCATCCACATGTAGAGGCTCAAGATCAATAGCTTGATTGAAATCATCTAGTGCCGCTAGATATTCCTTCAAGTAAACATATGCCATACCTCTATTGTAGTAAGCCTCAGCACTTTTTGGTTCCAACCTGATTGCCTCAGAAAAATCTTTTATGGCCGCTACCGGATCAGCCAATTGTCCATAGAGGACTCCTCGTTCCCTGTAAAATTCGTGGTTATCGGGTTTATCTGCTAGTAGTTTTGTAAGATAGTCAACTTTAGCCTTAAGAAGGTTTGAAACGTCGCCATGGTCTTGGGGTTTGTGGTTATCAGAGCCCATTTCCATGGTAACTAATCATAGGAATCAGAGGTCATATGGTCAAGTTTTGCTCCAAGCCATATGACTGGATCGAAAAATCTACTTCTAGCTTAAACTCTCGAATGCTTTGGTAAAAACATATCCCAAAGCAAAGCAGAACGGATAGGTGATTAACCATGCTACAAAAATCCCTCTAACGACCCCCAGGCTTATTGCGGTGAGTCCCCTAGTAGCACCCACGCCCATGATTGCGCTGCTAGCAGTATGGGTGGTGCTAACCGGCAATCCAATATTTGAAGCTGCCTCGATTACTGCGGCTGCACTCATATTAGCAACAAAGCCACTGGCCGGTTCTAAACGAGTAATCTTTGTCCCCAGAGTCCGAATGACACGCCAGCCCCCCATCGCCGTTCCAATGCCTATCGCCAGTCCAGCTGTTAATTGCATCCAAGGGGACACAGTAAGATCATGGGTCAGATTACAGTAAGCTAATCCTGTAGTTAAATTCAATTCGTTACAGATAGCTAT
>CAJXDJ010000057.1 GCA_913052045.1 uncultured Dehalococcoidia bacterium | reverse complement strand
ACGCCTGGCGGCGCTTCATCACAAACCACACATGATTTTCATGAACAATCATTGAGTCCATGCAAAAGCATGATTTCCGTGCCAATCATGATTTCCTGGAAATCCAAGATTCTTATGAAAATCATGGAATGGATATAAAATCAAGATTTCCAGCAAAATCATGGATTTCATGTAAAATCCAAGATTCCCATGAAAATCATGTTCGACTGAGAAACCTAAGTTCGAGAGTTTCTTCGATATATATTTAGAGAATTCGTGTTCTTCTCCAGAAGGACTATCAATTTGCACCATCTCGCAAAATGTAGAAACCAACCTATTCTCGTTAATCATAGCACTCCAATATATGTCATTGTACCGTTTATAGTATTCTAGAATATTGAAGTAAGCCAATCCACCATTGTTTGAACCGCTTCCACTGCTGTAAACCCATCAAGCCATTTACCCGTATGCAGGACATATTCTTGGAACAATTTTAGAGGGAAAACAATAAGCAATATTGCTCCAATAGCTTTATTTGAGAAATGAAAATCTGCCTTAAAACACTTGATACCAGCCACAGCCAAAAACCAAAATTCAAACACGTTGGGAAAATATTGAAGAATCTCCCTATTTCCGGTAAATTCGAAAATCACGAATCCAATCATTCTGAAAATGAACAAGGAAACAGTGAGTTGCCTAATGATTCCATTCCATTTCATTGCCACCAATAGAAAAGCGCTCATGTAAACTAAATCTAACCATTTATCAAACGTTTGGTAGTTAGTCACACCTCCTAAGTCGATAAGGTTTTTAAGAAACAGGTCTGAAAGATCAAATAGAATAGCGAGGACTGCGCCAACGAACGCCCAACGGAGTACAGGAACCGACCCGGCAATCCGGACTAGGGCTATAATGAATTCTTCAAGCGTCAGCATTTCTAGGCACAGCTAGTTCAGGGTAATGACCCGGGAAGATCCATGCGCATTAGCAAATAATTTTGAAATTTATTCTCCAAATCCTTATCTATGGAGAATACACCACAGCGGGAGGTCGTAACTGCCGTTGACCTAGGTTGTTGCACTCCACGTTGAACCATACAGTAATGTAAACCTTGAACCATTACTATGACACCCAATGGAGCAAGACTGGAATAAATAGCCAAAGCTATTTCCTCGGTCAAACGCTCCTGAATCTGTAGTCTCTTAGAAAAAACATCCACGACTCTAGATAACTTTGATAATCCGATAATTCTATAATTATCGGGATCAGGTACGTACCCTATGTGAACGACTCCAGAGAAGGGAGCCATATGATGTTCGCAGGTTGACGTAAAATGAATATTATCAAGGATGATCATGTCATCAACCTGTTCAGAATGGTCCCTTCCCTCATGGCCAAAAGTTACACTAAGATGTTCTTCCGGGTTCACCCCTACTCCCTCCGTATATGTCAAAAGGGCTTTTGCCCATCGCTCGGGAGTACGTTTTAAACCATTCCGATCTAAATCCTCTCCCAAAGTTTCTAAAACCTGGCGTAAGAGCCCCGTCAGTTTTCCAACCTGTTCATTTCTATTACGCATTTACTATCTCGCTATATACGAATTGCTGTATCAAATCCTACCTACAATAATCTAATCGGAATAATTTTAAACCCGATTAGATAACGAAACTATCCAGGGGCAAATTGCATTTCAATTACCACCGCTATAAGAACCACAACTAGTTGGAGTTTCCCAAAACCGAACTTCAGAAACATCAAATCCCATATCTTGTGTAACCATAAATAATATTTTAGCAAGATTTTCCGAGGTAGGATTGACCGTTAGCATATTTACCATCTGTCCAAGATCCTCCAGGGGATGACCGATCGGATCAGAGTCAATCAAGATAACCTGATGGTCAAAATTATCTTGCACCCAAGTTTCAATTGCTTCTTTAAGCGAACCAAAACTGGCGACCATTCCCCGCCCATCTAAACTCTTGCTGGCCACATCGATTTCAACGTAGGCATTATGGCCATGCAAATTTTTGGATTTCCCATCGTAATTTAACAATCTGTGACCATAGCAAAACTTTATGATCTTAGTGATTCTGTATTCTGCCAACTAATCTACCCCCATAAATCATTATACGAACAACCCATTCTGCCTCCATCATAAACCCAAAAGAATACGAGACTAAGTTTAGTTTCCATGGATCCGAATTGTCCAATTAGACATCTTGTCACAAATATCTTGATAAAGTTACAGCCCCTTGTGAACAAAACTAAAGGACGACAATCTTTTGTAACATCCATACAAATCCAGCGGGTAGACGCAGTTGTATTAAATCAATGAGACCCGTTACTCATCCCCAATGCTCTCGGGAATATTTATCTTTATAATTTTTAGATGCACTCGGAATTTACTCTAGTCAAAGATTTTGCCCTAATAATGGCTGTGGCTGGAGCAGCACTGATGCTTTTCCGCCACCTGAAACAACCGCCAATTTTGGGCTACTTACTTGCCGGTTTGATTATAGGCCCATTTACACTCCCTAACCCACCCGTGGGAGACGTTGAAACAATTCGGAGGCTCGCTGATATTGGTTTGGTTCTACTACTTTTCGCTGCCGGCCTCGAATTCGGATGGGACCGTATTAGACGCCTAGGCCCAATCATATTCGTTGTAGGACTATTTGAGATTTCTTTCATGATCGTTATAGGCTATCAACTCGGGCTGTTGCTAGGTTGGACATCAACAGAAGCATTCTTTCTAGGATCTGCTCTAGCCATTAGCAGTTCTGCTATTCTTTTGAAAATGTTGCGAGATACAGGCAGCCTACTCAAGCCACACAGTCAATTAATCGTGGGAATATTAATCGTCGAAGATTTTGCAGCAGTAATTCTTCTAACGATTTTGTCTGGCCTCGCCTCAACTGGCACCACCACCATGGCCGACATCGGATCATTATTATTGAAACTGTCTATCTTCACTGTGTCATCATTAGTATTGGGTGCTATTTTTGCTCCGAGAATACTCAAATTCGTCTCCAAAACGAATTCCAAGGAAAGTCTCCTAATAACGGCACTAGCTATTTGTTTTGGACTGGCCTTGGTTGGTCAAGAACTAGGGATTTCTGCAGCAGTCGGGGCATTCTTGATCGGTATGGTATTAGGGGATACACCGAATTCTAAAGAAATTCAAGAGGTGATGCACCCAGTGAGGGACATGTTCGCTGCACTGTTTTTTGTTTCCATAGGAATGTTAGTTGATTTATCCCTAGTCAAAGAGTTCATTGGCCCTGCTTTACTTGTGACGACTGTTTTTATTATCGGAAAAATTGCTGCAGGAACCATAGGAAGTTTTATCGTAGGAAACACTGGAGAAACTTCATTGCGGGTGGGAACAAGTATGCCACAAACTGGGGAGTTCTCATTGGCAATGGCGAAGGTAGGTTCCGACTACGGAGCTGTAGGCACCTCGTTGTACCCAGTCGTAGCGGTTACCACAGCAATAACATCCTTCTTGTATCCATATATCTCGAAATCATCGGGACTTTTAAGTCGAGTTTTGCATAGATACTCACCGTATTTAGTGAAGAGGCAGGTAGTAAACGCGACGAACATCGTTGGCACACTACACACCCTCATGGCAGTACAACGCAATAACACACATATACTACGAAGATTGGGGAAATTATTCTTAATCAACTTGACTATAGCAATTCTAGTAATCACATTCGGGACCTTTTCCCTGGAGTTTTCTTCGATTATTGGCCGTCTTCTGCCAGGTGGCCATCAATTATGGGGTTCCGCTTTGGGAATGATTACACTTATTCTCGCCATACCTCCAGTTTTTGTTATGTGGAAATACCTAAACAGGTTTGCACTAGAACTCTCAAGTCATCTCATCGAAAACAATGTCGAACATAAATCAAATGACCAGCATAAAATTAGTATACTCTTAGGGTCAGTTCTATTTATCAGCATGACTTTTGCTCTAGCCTTCTTAAGTCTTCCGTTTATCTCCAAACTATTATTCATCGGTGGGTTTTCAATCCCAATATCAGTCGCTATCCTGGTGGGCTCGTTTATCATCGCATCCAAAATAGCCGTACGGATACACCGTGTATTAGAATCCGCTTTCCATAGGACATTTTTGGGACAGACAGAGTAAGAAACCGCCAAATCCTTGTTTTGAAAACCTGTTCATTGAATTATCCTTGGCCTTTGTTATAACATGGGACCAGATAGTATTGGTTAAAGAGGAGCAGCATGGAGTTTCTTAAAAGAATATTAGGCTTATCTAGCACCGGGAAGATTTCAACAGGAATTAGGGAGGCTCTGCAGTCTCAGTACAAACTCACCACTGAAGAGGTCGATCAACTCAAAACCGCGGAAAAGCCTGGGAGCTATGCCTTGAGGCCCGTAAGACTTGTAAGAGTTTACAAACCAACGGCCATGGGCGGGGACAGTGATAATGCCAATTATGATGAATTGGAAGGAAGTAAAGCTGTCTGGTTCCAGGGAAAGATTGAAAAGAAAGGACAAATATTTCTTAAAGACATTAGGCCCGTAGACCCTATGAAGGCATTTAGAGCGGCAAATAAGAAATCTGCGGGAAAAAAATAGTATAAATCTTGCCAGTTAAGGCCTCCATCTTTATACGGTAGCCACACGACCTATTTGGGCTTTTTTTCCGTGGTTGGGTATATTAGTAGTTTTGACCACTGTTTTACACCCAGAAGATGTCTACGCCAATGGAATACATCAAAATGCAGTGGAAGTTTTTAATGGAGAAACAGGTTCACACGACGGTAGGGTTGTTACAATTCCGTAGATCTGGGTAACTCATTTGTCCATAATCCCTAAACCTATACAACTTGGGCCTTGTTTACCCTGGCCTGATTTCCCTTAAATTTAATGTAAAAGTGATTACTCACAATAGGATTTCAATATTTTTAGCGACAATTACCTGTAGAGTTTTAGTGGACTTAAAACCCGATGTAGTGCTCGCCCATGGTTTTAGTGATCGATACGACCCACCAGTTCCATTATCTTTCTAAATGATGGGTGCTGCTATGACAGTTGTACTATCATTTTTTTCATTTGGGTATTTTTATAACCAAAAACCGGCCCAAGCCAACAATGCTAGCTTCCGATTAGAAATCCAGTTCACGGGCCAAGGACAGTTATATCGATTATTTGTCACATCCATAAAAGTTTTGTCCGTACTCTTGTTCATACTCTGCATTAAGTCAGCCAATTATCGAATGAATACCGGGCCACGTGAGAGGATTTTACGTCATTTCGTATCACCCTACCTTCATTATGTATAAAGACCAACGAAACTCATAAAACAACGGTCCCAGGATTATATTATTGATCCAATTTTCTGGTAGGTACCATTTCAACTTTGTGCTTGGGTAACTATCCGCTTTTCGTCTTGCCATATACAAACGGCATAGATACACTTTACAACGCTGCGAAGAAAACCTTATGTGAGGACGTAATGCCGATAGATCTTGTCACTGTTCCAGTAGAGACTCTCACTCGATTTTCATTTGACTGTTTACGAGCGATGGGTTGTTCAGAAGAAGAGGCCACTTTGTTTTCAGACGGCCTTATTCAAAGTGAGTTAAGATGCCTGCCTGGTCAGGGCCAAGGAGTACGCCGACTCCCAATATATTTAGAACGAATAAACAAGCGGTGGACAAATATAGGTGCCCAGATGGAAATCATCAAAGAATCTCCTGCATTGGCTTTGGTAGACGCCCACAACGGCCTCGGTGCCGTCATGGGCCAGAGGGCTATGGATTTAGCTGTTAAGAAATCTAAGTCAATGGGCATAGGAACGGTGATAATGAGAAATAGCACCCACTACGGGTCGTCGGCAGTTCATGTAAGAAGAGCGATAAATAGTGGTTGCATAGGTATTGCTATGACCAATGCTGGACCCGAAATGGCCCCTTGGGGTGGATCGGAAGGCCGAGTAGGAACGAATCCATGGGCTATGGGAGCTCCAACCGGTGGTGACTTTCCAGTCATACTAGACATTGCACTAACCACCGCAGGAAAAGGCATGATGCGTTGGTTTTTAAGAGAGGGTTTGAAAATGCCCTC
>CAJXDJ010000056.1 GCA_913052045.1 uncultured Dehalococcoidia bacterium | reverse complement strand
CTATACCTTCTATAGTAGTTATTTCTTTCCCTGACACTTCGACTGCTAAAACCAAACAAGAATCGACAATGAGCCCATCCAAAATTACGGTGCACGCCCCGCAATTTCCATCGTTGCATCCTTCTTTCGTGCCCGTCATGTCTAAGACATCTCTCAGCACTTCTAACAAGCTCTGGCGAGCTTCACAGAGGAATTCCACATCGTTGTCATTTATCTTTGTCTTAACATGGATTTTTTCGTTCATTGATATACCCCTTTTGCCCTCTCAACAGCTTTTTGTAGAGCCCTTCTTGTCAATACACCAACTAAATGTAGTCTTTGTTTTATGGTTCCCCTCATATCAGTTATGGGAGTAGCAATTTGTTTAGCAATTTCCGACGCCCTATACAAATTGTCGTCACTGATTTCTTTACCCACCAGAAACTCACTTGCCTTAGTAGCCACTAATGGAGTGGGACCGACGGCGCCCAGAGCAATCCGCGCAAATTCAATAGTTTGTTTCTTACTATCCAGAGTCAACGCCACTCCAACATTTGCAACTGCTATATCCATCTCATTCCTTGGTATAAATCTCAGAAAGTGAGCTCCTGAATGCAATTTAGGCGGGGGGATTTTAATAGATACAAGCAATTCACCGTCTTGGAGTCCATTCTGCCCTGGTCCAACGCAAAAGTCTTCAACGGGAATCGAACGGTATCCACATTTACTGAGAACAACTGCCTTGGCCCCAAGTACAATTAGTGCTGGGATGGTATCAGCACTCGGGGATGCGTTGCACAAGTTTCCTCCAATCGTAGCCCTAGCTTGGATCTGTATACCTCCAATCAGAAAGGCTGCATCTACCAGGCAAGGATAACTCTGCTGAACCACTGGATCCTCATATATACGAATACAGGGGACCGCGGCTCCTACTGAAAGGCCCTCCGAAACACTATACGAGAGTTCATTTAACTCAGGTATCGATTTAACATCGACCAACATCTCTATATCAAATCTATTCCCCCTTAATTGAACCAATATGTCGGTCCCACCGGCGAGCGCTTTCGCTCTCGAGCCATAGGAATCCATGTGTTGAAGTGCTTGGTCCAATGTGAGCGGTGAGGAGTATTGAAAGTTTTTCAGTATTAACTCTCCTTATGGGGAATTCTTTAAGTCTTTGCTGGATTATAAGCATGGTCCAGCTATCACACAAGGACCGACTTACTTGTTTATGAAAACAGGCTAACCCTTACATGGCAGGACCATTACGATGCAACAAGTCGTATTCATAGCTATCAGCTAATGCCATCCAACTTGCCTCTATAATATTCGTTGACGCCCCGACGGTTGTCCACGAATGCTCGCCATCCGTAGAATCTATGAAAACTCTTACAATAGCTTCTGTCCCTTTACCAAGATCAACTACTCTAACTTTATAATCGACCAGTGTCAGTGAACTTAAAATCGGGTAAAAGCCTAGCAATGCTTTCCTTAGCGCATTGTCTAGAGCATTAACAGGTCCATTGCCATCAGAAGCTGTTAGCATAGTTTCACCACCAACATTTACTTTGAGCATAACCTGGGATTTAATATGATCACGAAGAGATTCGCGTCCCCTAGCTTCCACCAATGCCGTGAAATCTACCAACTTAAAGGCTGGAACGTAATTCGATTGGGCTCTCCGAACCAGGAGTTCAAAGGAAGCGTCTGCACCTTCAAATTGAAACCCTCTACTCTCCTGTGTTTTTACAGATTCTAACAACTCTTTTAAATATTCATTGTCCGTCTTAATCTCTAAACCCAGTTCCTCAATTTTATATCTAAGATTACTTCTTCCTGCTAGCTCAGAAACAACAATAGTTTTGTCGTTGCCTACCGTGCCCGGAGTTATATGCTGATAACTATTCTCCACTTTGGACACGGCCTGAACATGTATTCCACCCTTGTGCGTAAAAGCACTATCTCCAACAAAAGGTTGAGATGGGTAGGGAGGCATGTTGGTAATCTGGGCAACATATCGACTCACCTCTTTTAGCGACCTTAATTGATCATCAGAAATGCAATCCACACCTAATTTCAATTTCAAGTTAGCTATGATAGAAACAAGATTAGCGTTGCCGCATCTTTCGCCATAGCCATTGATCGTTCCTTGTACTTGACTCGCTCCAAGTTCGATAGCTGCGATAGCCCCAGCCACAGCAGTATCAGAATCGTTATGGGTATGTATTCCCAAAGGTATCCGAACGTCAGCTGCTGTTTTGCTAAAAACCTCACTAATATAAATGGGTAGTGAACCTCCATTGGTATCACAAAGTATTATGCATGCGGCACCCGCCTTGGCGGCCACGTTAACCACCTGTTGAGCATACTCATGATTGGATTTGAATCCATCGAAATAATGTTCTGCGTCAAAAAACACTTTGATCCCTTTTTCCCTTAAATACGAAATCGAATCAAAGACCATTGATAAATTTTCTTCTAATGATGTTTCTAGAATTTCCTCAACGTGCAGGTCCCATGATTTACCTACCAAGGTAACTACCGGAGTGCCCGCATCAACGAGAGCTCTTATATTAGAATCTTCCTCCACGTTCACATTAGCCTTCCTGGTACTCCCGAAGGCTACTATCACCGACTTGGTTAGCTCCAATCTTTTAACTTGTCGAAAAAACTCGGCATCTGTGGGGTTCGATCCGGGCCACCCTCCCTCAATATAGTGTATCCCCAGTTCATCCAATTTCTGAGTAATGGCCAATTTGTCAGTAACGGACAAATTTATGCCCTGAAACTGCGCCCCATCGCGAAGTGTTGTATCGTAAAGTTCTATCACGCTCATCTTCTTCCCTTTAATATGTCAGGTCACAAAGATCTTTCTGCAAAATAGTGTAAAAAGAATAGATAACCCACCAGCCATTCTATAATTTATATTCCCACTTTTCTAGAAGAAGCCCCACCCCCGCCGAGAATACCCCTGGTTGGGTCAGGTAATCCTTGGTTGTTGTCGTATAATTCCTGTTTCAAAGTGAATCATTGAACATCCAACGTAAAATTAGAAGTCCCCAGTTTCCTCTAATCCTTCCTTCTGAGATTCGATCCGATCCGGGCAGTCAATCTTTGTAATATTACAAAAAGAGCATTCCAAGCTGCTCGGAACTCTCCTGGCAGGATATACCGAAGCCAATCGTCTAATTAACTCACTGAAATTGTTTACAAAATTGGAATCAACTCCATTGCCAGGAATGCGATCCAGATGATTTGGGTACACCACTCTGCCTTCAAAAGTAACCCCCGAATATTGGCGAAGGGCTTTGGGAACCGCATACATATATAGTAAAACCTGGACGTGATGTGAGGGCAATGGTTGTCCCGTCTTCACATCTAATATAATCCCTTTATTATTGGAGACGGCCACCAAATCAGGTTTCCCACCAAGAATTGCCGAGCTCCCCCTCAATCTGAAAGCATTCTGGTGCTCAGTGAAAACCGTCCAGCCACTATTTTCTAAATCTTCCCTAGCGTTATTTAGTAATGTCGTGTGGTTTAACTGCCACTCAGCAGCATCAAAAGTTGTTGGTATCTTATTAAAACTCGAATTTAAGTGATTTGACCTGAACCAACCAGCCCATTCACAAGAATGCTCGCCAACCAAAAGTTTAGTAAGCCACGTTACCCAAATGTATGGAATTTCCCGTTTCTGTGCCATTTAAAACCTCACGGAGTTTCTACGCTCAATATTGTTTACACTTTTAATCCATTATTCGGGATTCGTCAAAACTAAGACTGGAATTCTGACAATTCAAAAACCATTGCGCTTATCTTTTCCCCATAGCCATAATCCGAGAATCAGGAAGATTCCGGAGTTTCACCATAGCCAATATTCCTAGAACTGGACCCACTGACAAAAATGCAAATGCCCAACCCCATCCAATATGGCTCTGAATAATTGGAACCAATCTAATAGTTATTACTGTCAACAAAAACCCCAATCCTGTTTGCAATGCTAACGCAGTCCCTCGATACGAATCATCGGCAAGTTCAGTTATGGCCGTAGAGAATTGGGCCGAATCGGCTATCACTGTAAAACCCCATAAAAGAGCCATGAAAAATATAATTTGAGTCCAACCTGCAGGGAGGAAACCTATGCATAAAGCTGTACCTCCACTTAGCGCTAAAGCCCAACTTGTAGTGGCCGTCCGTCCCCATCGTTCTGCTAACAAACCTCCCATCACACATCCCACTGCTCCAGATAGGAAAACTAAAAATGCTATCAAGCTAGACAGCTCAAATAGTCCAAATAACACAATCCTATTGCTATATATGGATGCCAAAAAAGACGGAATCCAGACCCACATGGCGTAAAGTTCCCACATATGCCCAAGATAGCCTATGAACACTAACTGCAAAGCTCGGGATTTCATAATCGTAAGGACATATGTTGGGTTGAACCTTGCTGCCAGCACATCATAAGGCCCATCCCTTACAAATAGAAGGACGATAAGACCTCCGATCACCGAAAGGAACGAACTAACTATCAGAGTTATCTCCCATTGGGACACAAAAAGCGATTTGAGTAAATGCGGAGAACCCGATCCAAGCGTTAACGATGCTATGATAATGCCAATCGCTATACCCCTACTCGAGTTGAACCAACCAGAAATTATTTTCATTGCCAAGGGATAAACGCCACCAAGAAACACACCGGTTAAAAACCTAGCCGCTATAGCCTCATTCGTTCCCACTTGTGGAAGTAGAAGTACAACGTTTATTACCGCAGCCAATACACAACTGACAGAAAAAACAATCCTAGAGTTAACAATATCTGGAATATTAGTTATCGATAATATTAGGGATCCAGTAACAAACCCTAGCTGCACGGATATAGTAAGCCACGCTATATCATCAATAGTAAACCCCTTTTCTATCTCGAGAACCGTGGAGATAGCGTTGGTACTAAACCATACACTCAGTGAAAGCAGTGTGGAGAATGAAACAAGAGCGAGCATTCTCCATCTATTTGAGACCAGTAGCTTGAACTTTCTCACACCTAATTACAACTCCAGGGCAACATTTACACGATGTCAATCAAAACAATTAATTAGTACACGAAATATCTTCTAGCAATATCCTCCCATGTACTATCAGATAAGCTTCCATACCCGGATTTAAATTTAATTACGCCATCTGCGCCAATGATGACTTTGGAAGATTGACTCAAGATATTGAAGTTCTCCTGCATTTCCGAGGAGTACAAGGTCATCTCCCATGGAAATTCCAAGGATTCGCTAAATCTGGAAATTTCTTCAACAGTTTCATAAGGATCAACACTTACGGCAAGTGTGTTTGGAATAATCGATTTCATGCTCACAATGCGTTGTAACTCAACGCGGCAATGTGTTCACCATGTGGTAAAAAAATATATCAGAACACCTTGCTGCGCGTATGTTGACATCGTGACTTCGTTACCAGCTATCGTGGTTACGCTAAAATCTCGAGCTATGTCACCCACTTCGTCTCCGAGGTTTCCACTACTTTCCAATCCAATCTTGTAATCCGCCTTTGGTGCTTGTGATTGATTTAATCGATTAGCCGACTGGGCCCCACCACAGTAAACAAATACCAGTAGGGAAGAAAGCAATGCTATTAAGTGCAATTTTTTCAATAGGTATTCTAATTATGAAAAAATACACCCATGGTTACATATTTTAATTGCAATGGATGCACATTACTATATACATTGTTATCAATCTATACAAAAATTGAATTAAAATTAGTATCAAAAACATATTTCAATTATTCAATCGACACCCTCGTTTTCAGAAGCGAAATGGTAAAAGCCGAAATGATTCTGATTATTATTTCAATCTGATTATTCCCGTCTCCGGAAAGGTGAGATCATCCACTATGATCCCGGTAATTATTTGCGAAATATTATCTCCATACAATACTACAACTTTATCAAACTCTTTGATTTTTTTTGATATTCTTATCTATTAAGTTAATTTTGAAAGAATATCCTAATCATGATATTAATGTTGTTGTTCCAGTTCCAGATTCAGGTAGACATGCTGCTTTACCGATTGCCGAGGGCTTAAATTTACCTTATAGGGAAGCATTTGTAAAAAATAGGTATGTGGGTCGGACATTTATT
>CAJXDJ010000055.1 GCA_913052045.1 uncultured Dehalococcoidia bacterium | reverse complement strand
CTGGTATTATTTTGGTCCCGTTATCCACCAGTATCTCATCTGCCTCAGGAGTCGTCGGGCCATTAGCCCCTTCCACTACGATCTTGGCTTTAACATTATTTGCGTTATGCTTAGTAATCTGCTGTTCAAGGGCTGCAGGCACCAATATCTCACAAGGCAATTCTAAAAGTTCGGCTGGAGTTACTGAGTCTGTTCCTGGAAATCCAGCCAACGAACCTGTGGAACTCTTGTAGTCGTTTAATTTAGTGGGGTCCAAACCCGATTGGCAATAAACAGTACTGGTGCTATCGCTCGCACCGACAATTTTACAACCTAGCTCCTTGTGCAAAAGTTCAGCTGCCCAAAAACCGACGTTACCATAACCTTGGACCACGACACTTGCCCCACGGAGATCAAGACCAACCTCTTTAGCAGCCTCCCTAGCCGCTATCATCACACCTCTACCCGTCGCTTCGGTCCTCCCTAAGGTCCCACCAATCGCAACAGGCTTCCCGGTGACTATACCTGGCTGAATGTAACCACTATGCATACTAATGGTATCCATTATCCATGCCATTACCTGACCGTCCGTGTTGACATCCGGTGCTGGAATATCGGACTCGGTACCAATCAAGGGAGCAATCTCAGTGGCATATCTCCTAGTTAATCTTTCTTTCTCCCCAATTGACATCAGTTTAGGATTAACGGTAACCCCACCCTTGCCACCCCCAAAAGGTATGTTCGTTACAGCACATTTCCAAGTCATCCACATTGCAAGGGCTTTAACTTCATCAAGGGTGACATCTTGATGAAATCGAATCCCGCCTTTGGCCGGGCCCCTGTTAATATTGTGTTGAACCCTATGGCCCGTAAACACAGCTATGCTACCGTCATCCATCTTTACGGGGAAATTTACCGTGAACTCTCTCTTACAAGATGCCAATATATCACGGATGCCTGACTCAATCCCCAACCTGTCAGCGGCGGCATAAAACTGTCTTTGAGCCATATCGAATACCGAGCCATGATCTCGAGTAGGTTTTTGTGAATGTATCAAAAGTCTGGCCCCTATAACAAATTTTAATAAGCCCAAACCCTGAAGATTTTACTATTTGAGCTGAAAAGAATCAATCAATCATGTTCTTTACGGTAATGCCGATTTCCCCAGGCGAAGGAATTATCACAACACCAGCCGTTTCTAACGCCGATTTCTTTTCGGCGGCTGTCCCATCGGACCCGGTAATTATAGCTCCTGCATGCCCCATGCGTTTGCCTGTAGGAGCAGTAGCTCCAGCGATAAAAGCCGCGACCGGTTTCGTGACATATTCCTTGATATATCTCGCAGCATCTTGTTCCATATTTCCCCCGATTTCTCCAATCAATACTATCAACTCAGTTTCAGGATCTTGGTTGAATAATTTTAGAACATCGACGAAATCAGTTCCAATTAGTGGATCCCCCCCTATTCCAACACAGGTACTTTGCCCTATATCCAAAGCTGTTAATTGGCTGACGGCTTCATACGAAAGTGTTCCACTTCTTGATACCACACCAACTGTACCTGGCAAATGTATGTAACCGGGCATGATACCAACCTTACATCTTTCAGCCGGAGATATAATGCCTGGACAGTTGGGTCCCAACAACCTCGCACCCTGCTTGCTGATAAAATTCAGCGTTTTGGCAGAATCTAAAATGGGCACGCCTTCAGCTATGCAAATAATCAATTCAATGCCTGCATCTACAGCCTCTAACATCGCATCTTGCGCAAAAGGAGCCGGTACAAATATTAGTGAAACGTTGGCTCCGGTTTCATTAACTGCCTGATGTACCGATTCGAAAACCGGTATTTTGCCCGCTACTATGTGCCCCCCCTTTCCAGGAGTAACACCAGCCACAACATTAGTCCCATACGTGAGGCATTGTTCAGCATGAAATCCACCCTCACGACCAGTAATGCCTTGGACTAATAACCGCGTCTTATTGTTGACAAATATGCTCATTACAAGATCGGGCCCTCCATATCATCAAGCATATTTTGCAGACAATATGCCTTCAAGTTCGCGCAACGTTGAAGCAAATGAGACATCCAACTTAGACTCAAATAGAATTCTAGTTCCTGCCTCAACGTTGGTCCCAGACATTCTTACAACTAGTGGTAATGTACTACCTATATCCCTAAAAGCCTTAACTATACCTTCAGCTAAAATATCGCATCGCAGAATCCCGCCGAATATGTTTACCAAAATTATGGTGACGTTGGTATCACTTAGCATAATTTTTACGGCCGCAGCTATTTTTTCTATGGTTGCGCTACCTCCCACATCAAGAAAATTGGCCGGTTCCGCTCCGACCCCATGAGCTAAATCCATAGTAGCCATTGCAAGGCCAGCACCGTTGACAAGACAACCGACTGTGCCATCCAATTTTACATAGGCTACACCAGCTTCTGTGGCCTGTCTTTCCAATTCTTCTTGCTGACTAGCATCCCTAAAGTTACTCAGACGCATGTGCCTAAATAGAGCATCATCATCAAAATCAATCTTAGCATCTAAAGCTATGAGACAATCCCGTTCGTCTAATACCAAAGGATTAATTTCAACAAGACTACAGTCATTCTCGATGAATAGCCCGCAAACCGAGGTCATCAAATCGAAGATGGCTCGAATAAACTTTGGATCCAAATTCAAGAACCTGCATATGTTACGGGATTGATAAGGTTGGAATCCTGCTCCGAGATCTATGGGCACACGCAGAATCTTTTCTGGTTGGGTCGCCGCAATCTTCTCTATATCCATTCCCCCGGTGGGACTAACTATCAACAATGGTCCTTGTGAACTTCGGTCTATAACACACGCCAAATACATTTCTCTCTTAATTGCCACGGTCTTTTCCACTAGCAATTTGTGAACTATAGCTCCCTGAGCTCCGGTTTGGTTAGTGATTAAATGCGAGCCAATCAGACCCTCGGCTATGCCTCTCCCTTCCTCTGGTGAGTTGGCAAATTTGATCCCTCCACCAATACCCCTACCTCCAGCATGGATCTGTGCCTTAACAATTGTCGGAGGACCCAGGTGACTGATCAATAGAGCCGTTTGTTCCGGGTCGGAAGCCGTATCTCCCTCCGGAATCTGAATTCCGTATCTGGACATCAACTCTTTTGCTTGATATTCGTGGATTTTTATAACATTACCTCTAGCGGAAAACCGCACTTATTTTAACGTGACATACAATCTTTGTCACACCAAGTTTTCTATTGGGCAATCTTCATTCCTGCGCAATCACATTTGACGGTACTCCCCTCCTTGAGTACATTGAGAATGGCATGCTAGATTAAGACAACAAGGAGATAATATATGGGTGATATGCAAAGAATCGGGTTTATTGGATTAGGAATCATGGGGAAACCCATGGCATTGAACTTAATTGCTGCTGGTTATATTCTGACAGTGTATAACCGAACTCGGATTAAAACAGGCGTTCTAGAACAAGCCGGCGCAAAACTCGCTTCATCACCTAAGCAAGTCTCTGAAAATTCTGATGTAATCATTACTATGGTATCTGATTCTCCCGACGTCCAAGAAATAGTATTAGGAAACGATGGAATCTTGGAGGGAATTCGCCATAGCTCCGTTATGATTGATATGAGCACTATATCCCCTTCGATGACAAAAACCTTGTCACAGCGGTTGGCTGAAAAGGGCGCGAGCATGCTCGATGCCCCCGTAAGTGGTAGTTCATGGGCTGCAGAAGACGGTACATTATCTATCATGGTTGGGGGTGACAAGGAAGTATTTCAAAAGTGCCTACCCATTTTTGAGACACTCGGAAAGACTATAGTTCATATTGGACCCACCGGTATGGGCCAGGTCTGCAAATTGGTTAATCAGGTGATAGTGGCCGGGACACTGGCGTCTGTTTGCGAGGGATTATTGCTTGGATCCAAATCCGGGGTAAATTTAGATAATGTTTTTCAGGCTATCACGGGAGGCGCAGCGAATTCGTGGCAATTAGAAAACCTAGGATCTAGGATCATTAAGCGAGATTTCGCTCCCGGATTCACCGTAAAACTAATGCTTAAAGATCAGAGGCTCATAAATCAGGCGTCGGAGGAACTAGAACTTCCTATGCCAGTATCTTCTATAGCTAGACAGTTTTTTTATGCCCTTGGTCAAAAAGGGTTAGGCGAGGAGGGCACCCAATCTTACATTAAGGCTCTTGAAGAAATCGGGGAAACAGAGGTCAAGTAGTAAAGAGTTCCAACTCAATTATAGAATTTTAGCTCATTCCACATTTCGAATATCCTCGAATCTCGTTCAAAAGCGAGTGGAGGGAGATTATTCAGACAAAAACCCTCAACATCCATCACTTCGATACTCTCGGAATTGAGGTCTCCGCCCACTTTATAGCCAAAATACACCGCTAATACAATAGGGTCATCGGGTTCCGAAAAGAGTCCGATAAGTCGATCAATAGATACTATAAGGCCCGTTTCTTCATTTACCTCTCTAGCCGCACCGTCTTCAACTCGTTCACCCCGATTTACATAGCCTCCTGGAAAACCCCATAATCCCTTGCCAGGATCTACAGCTCGTTTAACCATAATCACTTTACCGTTTACTTCAATTACCACTGCAACGGCCAATTTCGGGTCATAGTATATAACTCGTCTGCATTTCAAACACGTTGGTCTTTCGACACCTTGGATCAACGTTTTCTCCAAGAGACGCGCGCAGAACGAACAATAGCGATCTTCAGCAATCATTTGAATCCATATAAAATACTGACTTACAGGTCAATTGTCGAGAAACAAACAGTTAAAGCTTTAACTCTGTATGTTTGATATCGGAAATCGACAGGAATTCTTTATTGATTAGCGTTAGTTTTCGTTGATCAAAAGATTGGACTGGGCTAAAGTAGGTGGAAATGGACAAAACACATGGCGATCTCTTAACGTTGGAGTCGGACCTTAAAAGGACTATAAGAGGAGATGTCCGCTTTGATTCCTTTTCTAAAATACTTTATAGCACCGACGCAAGCATTTACCAAATGGAACCCATTGGAATCGTATTACCGCGAGACACAGATGATGTTTTAGCTTCAATGGAGATAGCCAAAAGTGCGGGAATCCCGATCATGCCCCGAGGAGGGGGGACCAGTTTAGCTGGACAAACAGTAAATCATGCGCTCGTTTTGGATTTCTCCAGATACATGAACAAAGTGTTAGAAGTCAACTATGAGGAACGGTGGGCTAAAGTTCAACCTGGAATTGTTTTAGATGATCTCAATCGAAATTTATTGGGAGAACAGAGACTGCGGTACGGACCGGATCCATCTACTTCAAACAGAGCATGTATAGGTGGGGGTATAGGGAATAATTCCTGTGGCTCCCATTCATTGGTTTATGGAAAGACCAGTGATCAAGTCCTGGAGATAGAAGTTGTTCTCTCCAACGCTACAAAAACTAATTTCGGACCTTTAAGCCCAAAAGCGCTAGAAAAAAAGCGATCCAAGCAAGATTTTGAAGGAAATATTTATCGTGAGGTACTGGACATAGCCCGAGCCAACTCCGCGGAAATAGAGTCCAATTATCCCAAGATCTCTCGTCGCATCAGCGGGTATAATCTCGATTCATTACTTGGAAACAGCGAAACCAACATGGCAGACATTGTTGTGGGATCAGAAGGAACTCTCTGTCTGGTGACCGAAGCCACCGTGAAACTGGTCAAAACCCCAAGATATACCGGCCTATGTGTAGTGCATTTTAGCGATCTAGCAGTAGCTTGTGCTGCAACAACTTCTATTCTCGAACATAATCCATCAGCCGTGGAGCTGATTGATAGCATGCTTATAGATCGAACTCGGCAATCCCCCGCATTCTCAAGAATGATGACATTCATAGACGGGCAACCAAAAGCGGTACTGATAGTGGAATTTTCCGGTGAAACCTCCTCTGAAATCTCAAAAAGATTGACCTCGTTTAAAATCGACTTGCAAAGACAATCGTTGGGTTATGCATGGCTCAATATCACGGATAAGACAGAGCAACAGAAAGTCTGGTCGATACGAAAAGCTGGGCTTGGTTTACTAATGAGTATACGTGGGAACAATAAGCCAATCCCATTCGTAGAGGACACAGCTGTAGACCCTTC
>CAJXDJ010000054.1 GCA_913052045.1 uncultured Dehalococcoidia bacterium | reverse complement strand
AACCAAAAAATAGGACAAATAGTTCGCCTTACGCCTTGTCCAAAATAGGACGTGGAACTACACTAACAAGTGCTGAGAAAAGATTATGGAAACAGCCAAGGAAATTAGGGAAGGATTCTTAAGATTTTTTGAGAACCGGGGGCACACTCGGTTTCCTTCTTCATCGCTTATCCCTTCGGGTGATCCCACTTTACTTTTTACGAGTGCAGGAATGGTCCCGTTCAAGCGATTCTTTCTCGGTGAACAGAAACCCCCATCAACAAGAATGACTTCTTGTCAAAAATGTTTTCGCACGACTGATATTGACGAAGTAGGGGATAGCCACCACGCGACGTTTTTCGAAATGTTGGGTAATTTCAGCTTTGGAGATTACTTTAAAGATGAAGCCATAAGTTGGGCCTGGGAATTTGCCACTTCCAAAAAGGAAGGACTGGGATTATCAAAGGACCGTCTCCATGTAACAATTTATGTCGATGATCAACAATCTTTTGAGTTGTGGAATTCTAAAATAGGAGTAGGGTCAGACCGAATACATAGATATGGATCAAATGAGAATTGGTGGGGACCTGCTGGATTGGAAGGCCCATCAGGGCCGTGCAGTGAGATCCATTATGATTTTGGAGTGAAAAGTGGTTGCGGCCAGCCTATCAGGAGGTCTGCTGTTGAAGACGGATGCCATCCAAACCATGAGTGTGATCGTTTTGTAGAATTGTGGAATCTTGTCTTTATGGAGTATTACCAAAAACAGAATGGTGATATTTCGGAATTGCCTATGCAAAGCGTAGATACTGGCATGGGACTCGAAAGGGCTGCAGCTATAGCTCAAGGTTCAGATAGTGTTTACGGAACCGATTTATTCCAGGCAATCATATCAAAAATCTCAGGCGTTTCTGGGAAGGACTATGGTTTAACTGAAGAGACTAATTATTCGTTACGCGTAATTAGTGAACACAGTAGGTCCGCATCATTTTTGATAGCCGATGGAGTTGTCCCTGGTAACGAAGGGAGAGGTTATGTCCTTAGGCGGATTATTCGCAGAGCCATTAGATACGGTAGACGATTGGGATTGACGGAATCCTTTCTGGTGGAAATCGCCGATGTGGCGATTGGGAATTATAGTAATATCTATCCTGATCTCCTGTCTAATCGGGAGTATATTCTTAGATTGATTGACCAAGAGGAAGCCAGGTTCATAGAAAGTTTGAAATTAGGAATACCAAAAATTGGAGAACTGATTGATGGCCTTCAAGTTATGGAGGATGAAAGCAAGTTAATAGCTCTTGGTAGCGGTGCTGCGGAACTGTATGACACATTTGGGGTCCCCCCGGAAGTAGTTGTTGACTTTGCTCAAGACAGCGGTATAGATATGTCGTGTGTTAAGGCATTCGATTTGGCGTTTCAACGTGGCATGGAACAACGTCGTGACAAAGCGAGAGAAGCTCACGTTCCTGCTAATAGCATGGTGATTGATAACTTGTACGAAGATTTAAACGTGGAAAATGTGGAATTTGTTGGATACGATGCCATGGAGACAAAAACGGAAATATTAGGACTTATTTTCGATGGACGGTCGGTCAAGAGAGTAACGGGGAAGCAACGGGTAGAGATGATTTTGCTGGCTACGCCGTTCTACCCAGAAGGGGGAGGTCAGGTTGGAGACAGAGGCCACATAAAGGGTCGTGAGGGAATATTTGAAGTAGAAGATACACAAAGCCCTACAGCAGGCCTGATTGTCCATAAAGGGCTTATGTCTCGAGGGAATTTGTCACTTGGTGAAGAAGTAGAGGCAGTGGTAGATGGAACGATTCGCTCTGATACCGCAAGAAATCATAGTGGTACACACTTAATTCATTCGGCATTGAGGAATGTTGTAGGACTCCACGTTAGGCAAGCAGGATCCTTGGTAATACCCGACAAACTCAGATTCGACTTCACTCATTTGACATCCCTTTCCGCGGAGGAATTGAGGAATACACAGCTACTAGTGAACCAAAAAGTTCGAGAAAATTTGTTGATATCTTCTAGGAGATCGACTTATGTGGAAGCTGTAAACAATGGTGCCTTAGCATTTTTTGGTGATAAGTACGGGTCTGAAGTTAGAGTGGTGACGATAGCAGAACGGGTGGGCTCTTACACCCCTTTTAGCGTTGAACTTTGTGGTGGCACACACGTTAGTGCAACTGGGGAGATTGGTCCATTGTTCATACTAGGCGAATCTGGCATCGGAGGTGGCACACGGAGAATAGAAGCTGTGTCGGGGCGTAAGGCGGAAGATCTTTTTCAAGAACGATCAGACTTGTTATTCAATGTAGCGACTAGATTGGAGACTCCTATATCAGATTTGGAAGGCCGATTGGAATCATTTATTGATGAAACTGTTGGTTTGAGGAAGAGACTTAAGAGACTCGAACAGGCATCTCTTATAACAGAAGCCCAGACACTTTTGGCCACAGTAACCATTATCGAGGAGGTCAATGTGATTTCTGCGGTGGTTCCTGATCAAGACATCAAAGGATTGCGGGAGATAGGGGACTGGTTAAAGGGAAAACTTTCGAGTGTTCTCTTGGTTTTAGCTATTATCAAAGATGGGAATCCAGTTGTGTTATGCATGGTAACTCCGGATTTAGTAAAAAGGGGTTTCCATGCTGGTAGGATAGTACAAGAGCTGTCAAAGGTTTTGGGTGGAGGTGGGGGGGGAGGCCCTGAAATGGCCCAGGCAGGTGGCAAAAGATGTGACAAACTAGGTGAAGCATTGGGTACAGTAAGCGATATCGTAACAAGAGAGGTGGCTCGCTGAGGATATTGGCCTTGGACGTCGGGGATAGACGTATTGGAATGGCGTTAAGCGATGCTATGGAAGTGATCGCTACCCCATTAGACCATCTTGAACGAAAAAGCGATAATTTGGCTGTTAAGGCCATTGCCCAGGCCGTTTATGATCTCGATGTTGAACTATTGTTGATAGGGATTCCTTTGGATGAGAAGGGATACGTTAGTAGGCAAGGGGAAAAGATCAAATCCTTTCAGAGTCAGTTAAAAGAAAGTATAACTATCCCAATTCAGTATTGGGATGAGGGATTCTCGACGAAAGATGCTGAAGCTCTATTGCACGCATCGGGCAAGTTTAGAATCAGAGAAAAAGGGATAATTGATTCTGCTGCAGCCGCGGTTATCCTTCAGTCGTATATGAATAGAGTGAGATGATAGTATGACAAAACGGTTGGGTATAATAGGCTTCCCTATAAGTCATAGTCTCTCTCCAGTGATTCATCAATCGGCTTTTGCTCATTATGAATGGGACGATGTAATATATGAATCATGGGAAATTTGCCCAACAGGTCTGGGCAAATTTGTTTCCGAATGTCGTTCAGATGATGCTGGTATTTTAGGGTTTAATGTCACTGTTCCGCATAAAGAACGTGTAATACAATTTTTAGACACCTTAGCGCCAGAGGCACGATTATCGGGAGCTGTAAATACGGTAGTAAACGATAATGGGAAATTGATCGGTTATAATACCGACGGGCCTGGTTTCATGCGGAGTTTAATGATGACAGGATTTGATCCTAAATCAAAAAAAATTGTTATTCTAGGAGCCGGTGGGGCGGCAAGAGGCATAGCTTTCTCCTTGGCATCGGGAGGAGTATCTTCTATAACAATAGCAAATAGAAGCATGAAACGAGCTACCAGGTTGACCAGTGATTTGAATCGAGAATTTCCTGGTTTGAGTGATGTATGCAGTTTAATTTCTTATGATGTGTGCCCGGCGGGGCGTAGGGCGGATCTCATCGTACAGGCCACGTCTATGGGCATGCTTAATGGTCCTAGTCAATCTGATAGCCCCTTATCGTTTGCAAATATTTCTAGCCCTGATTTGGCCTATGAGCTAGTGTATAATCCACCCACTACACCTTTTATGAAAGAAGCAGAAAATGCAGGAGTAGCTGTGGTTAGCGGTCTAGATATGCTCGTGTTTCAGGGAGCAATTGCGTTTGAGTTATGGTTTAAAAAAACTGCGCCTGTCGATGTAATGATGGTATCTGCCAAGAAATCCTTAGCAATAGGATATTAAAAGGAGAATAATTTTGTTTAACAGGATCCGGTTTCTTACAGCTGGGGAATCGCATGGACAAAGCTTGACAGTGTTGTTGGACGGATTACCAGCGGGGTTGTCTTTGTCAGAATCATATATTGGTCAGCAGATGTCTCGTAGGCAGCTAGGCTATGGGAGAGGAGGGAGGCAGCTAATTGAAAAGGACTGGGCATTAATCACAAGTGGAGTTAGGCATGGTTTTACACTTGGTAGCCCTATATCTATGTCAATTGAGAACAAAGATTGGGTTAATTGGACTAAGGTGATGAGCATTTCAAAAATTGATGAAGAAATCAAGAGAGTAACCCGACTCAGGCCTGGCCACGCCGATCTCCCGGGCACTATGAAATATGGATATGATGACGTGAGAAACGTGCTCGAACGAGCCAGCGCTAGGGAAACTGCTGCGAGGGTTGCCGGTGGAGCAGTAGCAAGACGCTTATTGGAACATTTTGGGGTAGAAATTAACAGCCATTCGTTGTCAATAGGGGGGGTATGGGCCAGTGTTTCTGGACCAATTGATTGGGCGATAGTAGAGAAATCACCTGTACGATGTGTTGACGAGAAGGCTGGGAAACAAATGATGATGGCTATAGATGACGCAAAGGAGATGGGGGATACGGTAGGGGGGGTCGTGGAAGTAGTTGCCGAAGGTTTGCCTATAGGATTAGGCTCTCACGTACAATGGGATCAGAAGATAGATGGCCGTATTGCGCAAGCCCTCATGTCTATTCATGCCACCAAAGCTGTATCTATTGGAGATGGTTGGGAGTCAGTGAATCGGAGAGGCTCTCAAGTTCATGATGTGATTG
This sequence comes from uncultured Dehalococcoidia bacterium, assembly GCA_913052045.1. GTDB lineage: Bacteria > Chloroflexota > Dehalococcoidia > Lucifugimonadales. The sequence goes on along the minus strand of CAJXDJ010000054.1, from coordinate 1,511 downwards.
AACCAGTAAAAGACCCAACAAATTCATGGATAAGGAAAACTAATCGATCGGGTGGTACTGAGGGAGGCATGACAACAGGATCCGCGCTTGTAGCGAGATTTGCTATTAAACCCATATCAACTTTAAAGAATCCCCTTCCATCCGTAGACCTGGATTCCGGAGATCTGGTACAGGCACATTATGAGAGGTCCGATGTTTGTCAGGTGCCGCCTGCTGGGGTTATAGGAGAGGCTATGCTTTCGCTGGTGTTAGCCGACGCGTTCTTGGAGAAATTCGGTGGAGATAGCATTGCTGAAATATCCAGGAACTTTGAAGGATATCAAAAAACTGTACGACCTCGTAACATGTAAATTATTATTGATAGGAATTATGAAATTTATTTCAAAGGTTATTGAAGTGCCATGTCGCAACCACAGAATGTTATAGCTTTAGTTTACGATTATGATAAAACTTTGAGTCCCTTGCATATGCAAGAGGATGTTATCTTTGAAAAAATAGGCGTTGATTCCAAGGAATTTTGGGATAGGGTCGACCATCTTGCCTCTGATAAAACCTATGAAAGTGATCTAGCTTGGATACGCCTTCTTTTAGATAATCTTTTCTTCAGAAATTTGTCCAATAGCGATTTGTCGAAAATGGGGAAAGAACTCAACTTTTTTCCCGGTATACCAAAAATATTCGAAGAATTGGATAGCATATTATCCGATGAAAAATTTGTGCGACATGGGATTACTTTAGAGCACTACATCGTTACCTCTGGTTTGCAAGCAGTATTGGCGGGCAGTGGCCTTGCGAAATATGTAAAGCGCATTTTCGGATGTGAGTTTGATGAAGACGGTCAAGGAAAGGTTTATTGGCCAAAACGTATCATAAGTCACACTGCTAAGACTCAGTATCTGTTTCGTATAACCAAGGGGTTTGAGTATATGAATTTTGAAAAAGATGTTAATGATCACGTCCCAGAAATTGAGCGAAGGATACCGTTTAGAAACATGTTATATATTGGGGATGGCCCTACTGATGTCCCCTGTTTTTCAGTCATTACCAGTAGGGGAGGCAAAGCACTCGCCGTTTATGATGCCAGCAGCAAGCATTCTTTTGAAACATGTATGTCACTGAGGGCTGCCCAAAGAGTCGACGAAATTGCCGAAGCCGACTACCGACGGGGTACCCATCTGCGTCGTATAATCGAATATATCGTTTACCGGATGGCCGAACAGATTGTTGCACATCAAGAAATGGAGCATGATAGTCGGGTAATACATGCCCCCAAACACGGTTAGTTTGAAGAAAAATATATTCTTGACGGGTTTTTCTGGGACTGGCAAGACAGCTGTGGGGGTCATTGTCGCCCAAATTTTAGGTTGGAGGTTTGTTGATACCGATAATTACATCTCCAGCTTGATCGGGAAGACTATACTTGAGATTTTTTCAGAATATGGTGAGGATGGCTTCCGAGACTTAGAAAGGAAGGCGTTGCTAAAAATTTGCTCTGGGGAGAATCAAGTAAT
>CAJXDJ010000053.1 GCA_913052045.1 uncultured Dehalococcoidia bacterium | reverse complement strand
GATGAACATCACTCCAACTTTCGGTGAACTCCCAAATGAAAACTATTTGTTCGAATCCTACTTGGCAGCCGAGCGGTTAATGTCAAACTCTGGAAGAATCGTACGCTTGGACGTAGTCTTCCAAGATGACCCCGGATCCTTGGAAAGCTTAGAGAAGATAAAATCTATAAGGCAATCTCTCGATCAGTTCAATTCATATCCCATAAGAAAGATCGTTGTGGGAGGTGACACAGCAATTCAATACGATACCAAATCTGCTAACAATAGAGACATAAAAACCATAGCTCCAATCGTTTTAATAATTATATTTGTAATCCTGGTGATACTTCTCAAAGCGATTCTCGCTCCTTTGTACCTGCTTGCAAGTGTAGTACTCAGCTTCTTTGGGAGTCTGGGGATCTCTGTGATTTTTTTCCAATTTGTATTAGGACACTCCGGTGTAGGGAGTGGCGTGCCTATATTTATGTTTATTTTCTTGGTTGCCCTGGGAGTCGACTACAATATCTACATAATTTCTAGAGTTAAGGAAGAAGCGGAAACCCATGGGATCAGGAATGGAACCAAGAGAGCCATAACCAGTACCGGAGGAGTTATAACGTCTGCGGGAATAATCCTTGCTGGAACATTCACTGCACTGACAATTTTGCCACTAAGAGATTTATTTCAACTGGGATTTGTTGTTGCTTTGGGCGTGGTAATAGACACCTTCTTTATAAGAGGCTTTATGGTCCCATCTTTCGTAATGCTTTTGGGTCGCTGGAATTGGTGGCCTTTTCTTTCGGATAAAACCAGTGATTAGACCCGATGAACATTCACTGTAAGATAAATATTGGGCGATTGCTCGTGCAAATATACTCTTTTAACCAGCGTCATATATTACGGAAAAGGTGGATTACGGCCATGGCGACACCATGGTCATTGAATTTGAGCACCCTATTGTATATCCTCACTTAAGTCGCCATAGTCACCTTTCCACCCTACGGTGATTAAGTTGCAATTCTAGGGAAGTGAGATCACTTGTCATTTCTTTTCAAAAGTCTGGTTTTACTAGTTAAACTTCCCTTAAGAATTCTAACAGTACCATTGAAGGTGGTAGGCATCATACAGACAGTAATTCTGTTGTCATTTCTTTTGACTATATTTGGGTTGATCACTACTGCTCTATACTTCCTGTTGAAATAATGGGCGATAGATTCATTAAGAAAGATCCGAATCAGATCGACTTTTACATAGCGGCATGCAGAACCGGCTTAACCATTCCAGAATGGTGGACCACGTTCAAGGAATTACTCCTCAAACTAGAAATACCCTCAATGAAATCCGTATTTGAACATGCCCGGATCCACGATACATACATAGAGTCCTCAGGTCTTATTTTCATATTCAACCACTCTTTGCACAGCCCATGGAGACAATTGCCACAAGAAACAGCGGACCAATTAGTAAAACCTGGGATTAAACGAAAAAAACAGAATATTAAGATTATCACTACTAACGGGCTCGCGTTCCACGTCTACACGATAAAACACATGCAATCGGAATACCTGAGGAATATGAAGGCTTCTGATGGGTTAAATTTGGATAGTAAATTAGCACAAATACAAGGATACAAACCTTTACTCGAAGAATTTATCTATAGAACCATAAATGGGTAAAAGCAACATCGGAGCTATTTCATTGTCAATAGAATTGCTAACGAAATAGTTGCTGGAGAATCGTTAAACCAAAGTAGTCGATGCTGTAGATACCTCTCTAGAATCTCCGTTGACATGCATTGCAAAAACGCTCCATACTCTACTTAACACAATTTGATAGTTGGAGAGGTGCCAGAGTGGTCGAATGGGCACGCCTGGAAAGCGTGTAGGCTGGGGAACTGGTCTCGCGGGTTCGAATCCCGCCCTCTCCGCCACTGCAAGCGATCCATGGTTAAATTTCCTATTTGCAATAGTTACAATTTTATAGCTACGAACGATATGATAAAAACTAGGACCTTACGCCCGAACACACTCGGGAAGATTGCCGAATATGTTCCAACAAAGGTTATGTAATTGACTATGTTTGGCTCTTTACAAGGCTCGCTTAAATATCGCCAATCCAAATAAGCCTCTCCTTAATTCTTAACGAACTAAACATCAAACAGAGATCAAGATTAATCAATGACGGATGGCCTACTCTTATGGAGAAAACCTATAATGTACAATAACTGGGGTAGCCATAGATGCAGAGCTGTCATAGTTTTGATCCGTAAGTAATGAATTTGATCAAAAGATTAGTATAAACTATCTGAATATTTACTAAAGGACTAGCCAGGAATGCCACTCAAAACTAAATCGAAAAAGAATTCCAAATCATTGAACCCAATGACGGGTAATCACCTAGTGGTCGTAGAATCTCCGGCAAAGGCAAAGACCATTGGAAAACTATTGGGAAAGAACTATAGAATCGCTGCATCTATGGGACATGTGCGGGATCTTCCCAAAGGAAAGTTGGGAATCGACGTCGAAAATTCTTTCTCTCCTTCTTATTCAGTTATGAAAGGAAAGGCAGCAATTATAAAAGAACTAAAAACTCTCGGAGAAAATGCTTCTTCAATATATCTAGCGACTGACCCAGACCGGGAAGGCGAAGCGATTTCCTGGCACGTTGTTAATGCAACAGGCTGGGACAAACAGAAAAAGAACATTCGGCGAGTCGTTTTCCACGAAATCACCGAGACAGCCATAAAAGAAGCAATGAAACATTCTCGAGATCTGGACCTTAATTTAGTGGATGCACAACAAACCCGCCGAATTCTGGATCGTTTGGTTGGATACGAACTGAGCCCTCTACTCTGGAGAAAAGTTCAAAGAGGACTGTCAGCAGGAAGAGTCCAATCAGTGGCTCTTCGTATCATAGTAGATAGGGAGCGGGAAATAGAAGCATTTGTCCCGACTGAATATTGGTCGTTCACAGCCTTGCTAAAAAAAGGAATGGAATCTTTCGAAACTTCTCTGCACTCTATTAAGGGCAACAAACACAAATTGGTTATTTCGAACCAAGCTGAAGCCAAAGCCATTGATGAAGAATTGAAAGGAGCGGTCTATACAGTAGCTAAAGTAAAAACAAACGAAAAAACTCGCGCTCCAGCCCCCCCGTTCACTACTAGTACTTTGCAACAGGAATCAGCTAGACGATTTCGGTTTTCTGCAAAGAAAACCATGATCATTGCTCAACAACTTTACGAAGGAATAGAGATAGGATCAAAGGAAACGGTTGGGCTAATCACATATATGCGAACTGATTCCGTTAGTCTTTCGACTTATGCTATTGATGAGGCCAGGACGTTAATTTCGAAACAATACGGAAAGGATTACCTACCAGATCAGCCACGAACATACAAAACTAAAAGCAAGGGGGCCCAAGAGGCCCACGAAGCAATTCGACCAACTTCGATTTTCCGTTCACCTGATTCCATGGAAAAGCATTTGAATCGGGATCAACTCCGACTTTATCGTTTGATATGGAGGCGGATGGTCGCATGCCAGATGAAAAACAGTATTTATTTTAGGACAACCATTGACATAGAATCCCACTCATCCAACAGTGGAAATGTCTATGTATTTCAGACTCACGGAACCCAAACCAAGTTCTCTGGCTTTTTATCAGCCTATTCCGACACAGCCGATGATCGAGAAAATGACGAAAATAGAAAACTCCCAAAGTTAAACTCTAACGATAAACTCGAATGCGTCAGTCTCAAGCATGATCAAAATTTTACTCAACCTCCCCTTAGATTCACAGAAGGCAGTTTAATAAAAACCCTGGAGGAAGAGGGCATAGGGCGCCCGAGCACATATGCTCCTATTCTCTCAACACTTATGGATCGGAATTATGTAGTCAAGAACGACAACAAGCTCGACCCAACCTTATTGGGCATAGAGGTAGCTAACCTACTAATCAAGTTTTTCCCAACAGTCATGGATGTAACTTTCACGGCTAAAATGGAGGATGAGTTAGACTTTATAGCCACTGGCAAACGCAAAATGGAACCCGTACTCAAAGAATTCTATTTTCCGTTCAAAAAGCACATCGACCATGCGCATGAAAACATGCCACGAATAAAGATCGAGGAGCCCACTGACGAGATTTGTGAACTTTGTGAAAGTTCAATGGTTATCAAGTCAGGGCGATTTGGCAGATTCATAGCATGTTCAGCTTTCCCAGAATGCCGCCATACCAAAGCTATAGTAAAAGGCACTGGCGTAGAATGTCCTTTATGTTCAAATGAACTAATTGAACGACGATCACGAACGAAGGGTCGTCTGTTTTATGGTTGTTCTTCTTATCCTAATTGTGATTTCTCCGTAGTTAATAAGCCAATCTCAGGACCTTGCCCAGAATGCAGCGGACTTATGGTATCAAAAGGCCGTCAAAAGATCGCATGTTCGAAATGTGCTTGGCAGGGTGAACCTACAGCCGAACTAATGTCATCAATATAGGTCTAAAAATGGAAGATGTCTTACGACTCTTAACTGAATACGGGGACTACCTAATTGGCACTAAAGGTCGCTCCAAGAATACCATCCGAGTCTATATGGACGATTTGAGATCATTCATTCAATTCCTCTGTCGAGAAAACCTTTGTTTGCGAGATATAGGCCGCTCAGAATTGAGGCTATATCTTTCTTGGCTAGCTACAACTGCAGGGTATAAAAAGACCGGATATGCAAGAGTGAGCGTGTCGAGAAAATTTGTTGTCCTCCGATCTTTCTATGAATTCCTTGTTTCTAGGGGGATTGTATCAGACAATCCAGTTTCGCACGGCCGCAGATTTAGAATGAAAACCGAGAAACATCTACCAATATTTATGAGCTACGAAGAGATCGCTCGCCTCTTAAATGCACCTGATACAAGTACCGTCCTTGGGCTACGGGATTCGGCTATACTAGAAATCCTATATTCTTCTGGTATACGGTTGGCTGAACTTGCTGGTTTGAACGTAAACCACGTTAGCATTAAGTCTAAAGAAATAAGAGTTTACGGGAAGGGTTCTAAAGAAAGAATTGTCCTAATTGGTGAAGCAGCCATAAAAGCACTGAATAACTATCTCTTATACGGAAGATCAGAGCTTGAGCAAGCTTTCGAGTCCGCTTTATTCCTTAATCGTTATGGGACCCGACTATCGCGACGAAGCTTTGAAAAACTCGTCCGCCACTACTCCATAAAGGCTTCTATACGGCCAGGTGTCCATACTCACACCTTGCGTCACACATTCGCTACGCATATGCTGGAGGGTGGAGCCGACTTGCGCATAGTACAACAACTACTTGGCCATAATAGTCCAGCAACAACTCAAATTTATACTCATGTCACTCAAACTCAGGCAAAGGCAATTTATATGAAGGCCCATCCGAGGGCAAACAATGAAGCGAGGTTGACCAAACAAAAATGATAACATTTCTTGTAATTAACGGACCAAATCTCAATATGCTAGGCACAAGAAGCCCCGAACAATATGGGTCAATGACGTTGGATCAAATCGAGCATAAAATGATTGCTAGGGCTAAGGGATTAGGAGTACATTTACTATTTATCCAATCCAATAATGAGGGAACGTTAGTAGATTTCGTGCAGCACAACGGATCAAATGCGCACGGAATCATTATCAATCCAGCAGGTTTAACCAGAATAGGGTTCCCGTTGTTAGACGCCTGTATAGACGCTAAATTACCGATAGTGGAAGTCCACCTAAGCAACCTAAATAAAAGAGAGATTTGGAGGCAAGGTTCGATATTTTCCGTCATATGCAATGGATCAATCTGTGGTCTTCGTTGGATGGGATACATCGCAGCAATAGAATATCTATCAGCTAGTATATCAGGAGAAATCTAAATGGAATTCAAACTCGAGGGAATTAGAAGAATCCTGGAAACCAAAGGCCTAGACGCCCTTTTGATCACAAACGCTCAGAACCGACAATACGTTTCGAACTTCGTCGGAACCGCCGGGACTCTGCTGGTTACATGCAGGGAGGCATTATTGGCTACCGATTTCAGGTACGTGGAACAAGCCTCAAGACAAACATCTGGATTTGAGATAATCAAGAGTAATGGGTGGGCTTGGTTGCCACAAGCCATAAGCAAACTAGGCCTCAAAACGATAGGATTTGAAAGCACAGATCTCTCCGTACATTCATTTGAAAAAGTCAAGGAATCTATTGTTCAAATTAAATCCAATCCGGAACTCATCCTCGTACCAACGGTTGACATCGTAGAAACATTAAGAACCATAAAAACGAGCGAAGAAATCACTGCGCTCCAACAGTCTATCGATATATCCGACCAGGCGATGGATTCCGTATGTCCGACAATTTATGCTGGGCTGACGGAACGTGAGGTGGCTTGGCGCATGGAAAAAGCTATGCGCGAGTATGGAGCCGACTCCAAAAGCTTTGACACCATAGTAG
>CAJXDJ010000052.1 GCA_913052045.1 uncultured Dehalococcoidia bacterium | reverse complement strand
GAGGCGGCCCGATTAGAATCCCGAACCAGGTATGATCTGGAAATGATGCAAACAGTGGGTTATTGTTCTGGAATAGAGAATTATTCACGTCACATCACCCGTCGCGCCGAGGGAAGTACTCCATGGACTTTAATGGATTACTTCCCTCAAGATTATTTATTGTTTATCGATGAGTCTCATATGACAATGCCCCAGATAAGGGGTATGTATAGAGGAGATATATCACGAAAAAACACCCTGGTGGATTTCGGATTTCGACTACCCTCCGCATTGGATAACAGGCCTTTACATTTTGAAGAGTTTGAGAACCACATAAACCAAGTGATATTCGTTTCGGCAACGCCCTCAAGTTATGAACATAGCATGGCCCAAGTTACTGTAGAACAGATTATCAGACCTACAGGGCTCCTGGACCCGGTAATACAGGTCAAGCCTACTAAAGGACAAATAGACGATCTATTAAACGAAATCAATTTGCGCGTGGAACGCAACGAACGATGTCTAGTAACAGCCCTAACAAAAAAGATGGCCGAAGAACTCGCTGATTACCTACAAGAAATGGGGGTTCGCGTCCACTACCTTCATTCAGAAATACATACCTTGGAAAGGAGTGAGATCCTAACTGACTTGCGATTGGGAACTTACGACGTAGTCGTCGGCATTAATCTCCTACGTGAAGGCTTAGACTTACCCGAGGTGAGCTTGGTTGCCATCCTCGATGCAGACAAGGAAGGATTCTTAAGGTCTAGCTCTTCTCTCATACAGACGACGGGACGAGCGTCCCGCCACGTTAATGGCCATGTGATTATGTACGCCGATGTTGTGACTGATTCCATGAAGAACGCCATTGATGAGACGGCCCGACGCCGAATTATACAAAACGAACACAATAAACGTAACAAAATAATTCCACGAGGAATAACAAAAGCAGTAAAGGACATCACAGACCGCCTTAAAAGGGACGTAGAAGGGGACAGTCTGTCGTTGACCAAAGAATACGAACTTATGGCTGAGGCGGATCTGTTCCGGGTAGTAAAAGAGCTAGAAATACAAATGAAGCGATCAGCTAAGAACTTGGAATTCGAGAAAGCGGCAATGCTAAGAGATGAGGTAGTCGAAATTCGAAAGTTGTTGGCTATATCGAAACAATTTCGCTGACGGGATATTGAGTCAAATGATTGACCAAATCGTTTTTCACTGCTAGCATCAATTCATAATTAATTTCCCAGTGGAGGAACTGATGGAAGGTTCTCAAATAACTCATAATGCTGTCGTAGGGGCGATGAAAGAGGTTTATGATCCAGAGATACCTATCAACGTAGTCGATCTCGGGCTCGTTTACGACGTCAGTGTTCAGGAGGGAAACGTCCACGTCCTTATGACTTTGACAGCCCCTGGCTGCGGCATGGGACCGTTTATCGCTCAGCAAGCCGAATGGGCCATAGCAGAATTGGAGGGTGTCGCTGATGTAGAAGTGGAAATGGTATTTGACCCTCCATGGAACCCTGAAATGATAAGCGAGGACGGTAAAAAACTTCTTGGAATAGACTGATTATCTATTCGTTACAAGTTAAAGGCGGAGATTTATAATCGTGACTACACCACAGAGAACACCTACACCTCAAGAACAAGCACGTCTGGATAACATAAAAAAGGCTTGGCAAGAAAGACGATCTATAAAACAAAACCTTTCCAAAGTTAAACATAAGATCGCCGTCTATAGCGGCAAGGGAGGCGTCGGGAAAACTACTGTTGCAGTAAACCTGGCCACATATCTAGCAAGCCGCGGTGACAAAGTCGGACTATTCGACACCGATATAGATTGCCCAAATGTTACCAAAGTATTGGGACTCTCCGAACCCCCTGCTCACAACAACGGAAAACTTACCCCATCCGAGCGCTTTGGTGTTAAATGTATATCCATGGGATTCTTCCAAAAAAGCGAGGAGGAAGCCATCATATGGCGTGGACCAATGATACATAACGCCATAAATCAATTCCTTCAGATGACTGATTGGGGCGATTTGACTCACCTAATTGTAGATCTGCCTCCCGGAACCTCTGACGCACCACTAACAGTTATGCAAACCCTTCCATTGGACGGTTTTGTCATGGTAACTACTCCACAAATTCTGGCTAATATTGACGCCAAACGTTCCATCAACATGGTTCGTAAATTAAACATTAAAATATTAGGTATAGTGGAAAACTACGTAGGGGATATATTCGGCGAAGGGGCCGGGAAATCGTTGGCCGAGGAACTGGATGTTCCCTTCCTGGGGTCTTTCGAACTTCGGTCCGATTACAGAAAGAGTGTCAATAAACCAACCGTACTCACCAGTGCAACGGTACGGAACGAATACGAAAAGCTCGCTCAAAATCTTGATAACAGTTTGCAACAACTCTAAATTATCAATAGCTATTTCATGATTGGCTACTGCATCACAGCCTTTACCCCATTTAGACCACTAAATTCGCGATCATTTCCCCAGAAACCTTCTGTTTGCTACTAAAACACTTGTTTTGGATTATCCAGCATTCAATCTGGAACCATATTCTCTGCCTCTAAGGCTTCCATGAGATCCACAGCTTTCGAATAGCCTATTTGGAGACGCCGTTGCAAAAGGGAAGGAGATAAACGTTCGGAATATTCGGCCAAAGATCGAGCCTTTTCTAAAAGTTCATCTTCACCAACATCCCACGGGTTCCGGGCTAAATCCTGAGCCTCATCCAAATCAATATCTACTAAAGTGGGACCCTGCTGATCCCTCCAGAAACCGACTATACGCTCAATCTCCTCGTCGAACATAAACGTGCCCTGAATTCTTTGTGGCTTAGGAGACTGTGCGGACAAAAACAAAAGGTCTCCTTTGCCTAGCAATTTTTCCGCCCCCGCACCATCTAGTATCACTCTAGAATCAACCTGGGAAGAAACCGCAAACGCAACACGGGCAGCGATATTGGCCTTAAGAAGGCCTGTAACCACATTCACGGAGGGCCGTTGCGTGCAGAGAATCAGATGGATACCCGTGGCTCTTCCTAGCTGGGCCAGTCGTACTAATGATTGCTCTACTTCGAATCGTGCTGACATCATTAAATCCGCTAATTCATCTACAACTAGTAGGATATAAGGAATCTGCTCTTTTGCTTTTTTATTGTAACCTTCAATGTTACGAACTCCTTGTTCCTCCATAAGTTTATAACGCCGGAATAGCTCCTTCATCAAACCGCTAAGCATAGGTAAAACTTTTTCCGTATCGACAATAACTGGCTTGAGTAGATGAGGTAAGCCATTGAATGGTGTAAGCTCCACCCTCTTGGGATCGACCATTATCATCCGAAGTCGATCAGGGGGATTGGCCATAAGTACTGACGTTATAATAGCGTTAACACAAACACTCTTGCCGCTTCCAGTCGCACCAGCAATCAACAGATGTGGTAAAGATAAAAGATCCTCTGTAACCGGTTCTCCCCCAGTGCCTTTGCCCAAACTGATAGGCACACCCCCTCGTGCTGCTATCCTCTTAAAGGCTGAATGTTCTGTAATAGATCGAAGATAAACTCTATAAGGGGACGGGTTTGGAACTTCGAATCCAACCAATCCTTCGCCTGGAACAGGTGCCTCTATACGCAGATCCCCTGTTTTAAGCGCGAGGGCCAAGTCCTGCTCTCTGGACAATATGCTTTGGACTTTCACCCTACTAGCGTCATTGATTTGATGCTCTTTTAGTTTTGTTGAACTAGCTTCGCCATATCTTCTTATCCATCCCGGAACTATTCCAAATCTTATAACCCTTGGGCCAACCCTGACATCTTCAACAGAAACTTGCACCCCGTGATCAGCCAAAGTTTCTTCTATGATTCTTGACATTTTCCCGAGAGTTTCTTGGGGCATACTTTTAACTTGACCTTGGGCCAAAAGTTCTGTATCGGGTAATTGCCACTTCGAAGGCTTCACCGTCTTGAGGATGTCCTGTTCAGGTGATATCTTCTGCTCTGCTGTATCAACACTATCCACCTGTTGCCCAGGCATTTTCTTACCAAAGCCTATAGCGGAAACAGCTCCCTTAAGGCGTCCCGTAAAACTTGGGTTGCCTATACCTGTTTTAATATTATCCGAAAGCATCTCGTTACTCGACCCTTTCATGCTAGTTGTGATTAAACCCTTACCCGTGACAAAAGTTTTTCGAACACCACTCAATATTACATTGGAGATAAACAGTGAAAACCTCTGTAGCTTTGAGACGGTCCATTGCGGGGCCAGAAGTAACAATATAGCCAGCATATAAGTGATCACCTTACCCAGACTGAGTAATATCGGATCACCCCCAATAAATTGTCCGAACCATCCTCCATAGCCATAAATAGATAGTGTGCCAACAGGTGGTCTAAACATAGAAAGCGCTGTCAAGATAGCCATTAGACAAACAAACGAGACTATCCAATTCCTGGCTCTGCGTTTCAACACGCTTGGCCAACATCGAATCGTGACCAATAACGTTATTGACCACAAAATAAACGGGATCCACCCATAACCCCCAAAAAGCCAGACCTCTTCGCCCACTTCGCCTAGCCAAGACAGATCAGGGTCAAAGAAAATCCTTGCTGAAACAAAGAAAATGATCGCCATCAAGCCAAAACCCTTCCTGGTTCCTAGCACCCTAAGGGTTTTCGATGATATTAAAACAAGAAGGTTCCCTAGCCGACTGGCCATCCTTTACCTAAACCTGCAGTATTACAGGTACAATCATAGGCCTCTTCCCAGTCTCTTTATATAGTATATCAGACACAATTCTTTTGATTTTTTTGTTAGTTTTAACCAAATCAGACACCAGAAAATCACCCCGATCCCATGACTCACTGAGCATAGGACCTACCTTTCTAGAAACAAAACCTAATCTATCGCTATCTACAAATCCAGTCCCAACTATTTCGACTTCGCCCGTAAGTCTATCCGTTATACCGTCAATCATCGAGATAACCAAAACAATGCCTGCTTTTGATAACGCCCGCCTTTCTCTCAACGTCGAGCTTTCCATATCAATTGTCGTATTACCATCTAAGAACACTTGTCCAGTCTGAACCTGCCCTGCAATCCACGCCTCTGCCCCATTCAATTCCAATACATCGCCATCCTCTAAGACAAATATGTTCTCTTGATCCACCCCCGTGTTTTCTGCCAGCTTAGCATGTGCAACCAATCCTTTATATTCCCCATGAATCGGAACAAAATATCGTGGCTTGACTAAATTCAAAACCAACTTCAATTCCTCTTGGCTACTGTGCCCATGTACGTGCACCAAAGCAATCTTGTCATATAAAACATTTGCCCCTTTCCGGATAAGATTATTTATAGTGCGACTTACTAATCGCTCATTACCTGGAATGGGTGTGGCCGATATAATGACTGTATCATCGATTTCAACACTAATATCCCTATGTGTCCCATTGGAAATACGGACCAATGCTGATGTCGGTTCCCCCTGACTTCCAGTCGTCATCATGACGAGTTGTTCACTAGGAAGTTTTATGGCTTCCTGAAGAGACACTATTGTTCCAGGGGGAGCAGATATATAACCCATTTCCTGGGCCATAGCAACGTTATTTACCATACTCCGCCCGACAAATGTAATTTTCCTGTCATGATAAACCGCTGCTTCTATGACGTGTTGGATACGTGATATTAATGATGCGAAAGAGGCTATCAACACTCTTCCCTGCGCTTCACCAATAGCTCGAAAGATGGCTTCCTTTACTACCTGCTCCGAGGGAGTATATCCCTGTATTTCCGCATATGTGGAATCCGAAAGCAATAGCACGACTCCATCCGATCCCAATCGAGCTAATAATGCCAAGTCAGTGGGCTTGCCATCGACTGGAGTATGATCGATTTTGAAGTCGCCGGTATGAATCACCTTGCCTATAGGGGTGTCAATCACTATGCCCATAGCGTCAGGAATACTATGACAAACCCTGAAGAATTCGATTCCAAACGAACCAAAGTTATAATTGACCCCTGGTTCTATCTGATTTAATTCAGTCTGTTTATCGAGACTATGCTCTTTCAACTTTACTGATATAAGACCATGTGCAAGGCGTGGCGCAAAAATGGGTACGTTAATTTGAGAAAGCACGTATGGTATAGCCCCAATATGGTCTTCGTGGCCATGCGTTATGAGAATGGCTCTAATTTTTTTCTGGTTCTCGATCAAATACCGAATATCGGGAAGAACAAGATCAACACCAGGCATATCCTCTCCGGGAAACAAAACGCCGCAATCAATAATGATAATATCATCGCCGTATTCGAATACCATCATATTTTTCCCTATTTCTCCCAACCCACCCAATGGAATAACCTTAAGAGTTTTAGTAATCACAAATAATCCTAATCATAATAAATTCAACTGTTCACCAATGTCTTTCTCTCGCCTAGTTTCTATTCGTTTCCGGTCCAATACTTTTCGAATTTCCTTAAAATCATTCAATA
>CAJXDJ010000051.1 GCA_913052045.1 uncultured Dehalococcoidia bacterium | reverse complement strand
ACGCCGGCATGGTTGGAAGTAATACCGTTCTAAGAGATTGTCCAAGTCTGACAGCGAGAAACGAAAAAGGCATACCTCGGGATAAACAACCTCTAAAGATCGTAGTAGACACTCACGGAAAACTTCCCGCCAATAGCTCCATATTCAAAGGGCCTGGAGAAACCTTGATCGCCACAACAAATATGTCTCGCTCAAAGGTCGACAAGCTGACTAATCAGGGGATAACTGTAATAAATATACCGCAAGATGAGACTGGTGTATCACTCAAAAAGTTGCTAGAGTTCCTTGGGTCAGCCGGCATAGTCAATCTATTGGTAGAAGGTGGTGGAACACTTATTGGTTCTTTCTTTGATAAGGGGTTGGTTGACAAGATTCACGCCTTTTTAGCGCCCATAATCATTGGAGGCCGGGACGCATTATCGCCTGTAGAAGGAATGGGGGCAAAGCGCATATCCCAATCCCTAAACCTCTCACACTTATCAGTGGAGCGTATAGGATCAGATTTGATGCTAAAGGCTTATCCTCGTCGGAGAAGTGGATAATGTTCACAGGTATAATAGAAGAGACTGGGAAGGTACTTTCGATTAATGGAGGACTCTTGTCCATTAGTGCAGAAAGGATTTTTGACGATATAAATACAGGTGATAGCATAGCGATAAATGGGACTTGCCTGACTGTCGTGACCCTGGGCACATCAACGCTAGAGGCGGATCTCTCCGAAGAAACCATAACTAGGACCAATCTCGGTGATTTACGACAAGGTTTCCAGGTTAACCTCGAGAGGGCATTAAGTACAAATAGTCGAATGGGTGGTCATTTTGTACAAGGACATGTTGATGGAAAGGGATACATAAAATCTGTAGTAAAAAACCAAAATTCCTCTGTGTTTACCATCGACGTACCACAGTCGCTATCGAAATACATCGTTGAGAAGGGATTCGTTGCTGTAGACGGTATTAGCCTTACAGTGATGGCAAAATCTGGTTCATCTTTCTCGATCTCTGTGATACCATATACTCTCTCAAACACAAATTTGATTGAGAGAGGCAAAGGTGACTCGGTTAACTTGGAAGTCGATATTTTGGCCAAGTACGTAGAGAGTCTCTTGGCTAAACATTAATAGAAGAAACCACCGATAAAAGGACACTAATGGCCCTGGCAACAATTGAAGAAGCTATTGAAGACTTAAAGAACGGCAAGTTCCTCATTATCGTTGATGATGCTAACCGTGAAAACGAGGGTGATCTAGTAGTCGCGGGCGACCATGCCACCCCAGAGTCGATTAATTTCATGACCAAATACGCCCGAGGCTTACTTTGCATGCCAGCCTCGGGAGAATACCTTGATAAACTAAACATCCCTCTCTTAGGACAGTTAAACACTTCCACTCATCAAACAGCCTTTACTGTTTCAATTGACTATTCTATAAATACATCGACCGGAATATCGGCCCAAGACAGATCCGCTACTATAAAAGCGGTAATTGATTCGGCCTCTACACCCGAGGACTTTGCTCGCCCCGGACACACATTCCCTCTACGGGCACGAAATGGTGGAGTGCTAGTGAGACCTGGACATACAGAAGCCAGTGTTGATATGGCCAAAATGGCAGGACTAAGCCCAGTCGCTGCAATTTGCGAAATCATGAGCGAAGATGGTTCGATGGCCCGATTTCCAGAACTCCAAAAATTCTCCGAAAAACACAATATAAAGATTGTCTCTATTCCCCAATTAATAGCATTTCGGCGAAAGACAGAAATGCTAGTCACGCGTGTAGATTCTGCCAAGCTCCCGACTAAATACGGAGAGTTCACAGTTGTAGGCTACAGCAATAAATATGATTCAGACCAACACGTTGTTCTCACGTTGGGGGAGTGGACTACAGATGACCAAGTTCTGGTTAGGGTTCATAGTGAGTGCTTAACCGGTGACATTCTTGGAAGCCTCAGATGTGATTGTGGGCTACAACTGGAATGGTCACTTAAAGCTATTGCAAAAGAAGGCAAAGGTGTACTTATCTACATGCGACAAGAAGGGCGTGGCATTGGACTACACAATAAGATAAAAGCTTATCATTTGCAGGACATAGGCCTAGACACAGTTGAAGCTAACCAAAAACTTGGTTTCCCTCCAGACCTCCGACACTACGGCGTAGGAGCCCAAATCCTAGCCAACTTAGGCATAGGAAAGATAAGGTTGTTGACTAACAATCCTCAAAAAATCGTCGGGCTTAGTTCATGGGGCATCGAAGTGGTAGACCGGGTGCCTATGAAGATATGTACAACAGAACAAAACAAAGAATATTTGAAAACCAAACAACAAAAGCTTGGTCATATAATGTCCTTCGATGATTAGTATAGATTATTTGTGCTTCTAGCTTAACTATAACCTTACTATTATCTTCGCTCCACTGAATGAACCAAATATGCATTCAGGAACCCGTCTATCTGCCCATCCAACACGCCCTCCGCATCAGAAGTTTGGTAGTTTGTCCTGTGGTCCTTTACCATTTTGTAAGGATGCAACACATAGCTTCTGATTTGGTTGCCAAACTCAGCAGAAACTCTCGCCCCCTTGATTTCAGCCGCAGTTTTAGCTCTTTCGTCCATCATGTTCTGAAGCAAACGGGCCTTCAAAATCATCATCGCATATTCTCGATTTTGATGCTGAGATCGTTCTGTTTGACACGCTACGACTATTCCTGTGCTAATGTGGGTAATCCTAACAGCAGATGATAACTTATTCACATTTTGACCACCTGGACCGCTCGATCTGAAAAATTCGCTCTTTATATCTTCTGGCCTAACCTGAATTTCCACATCCTCATTGGCCGCCGCCGGCAAGACCTCTACGTGAGCAAAAGAGGTATGCCTTAGATGGTCGGAATTAAATGGGGAAAGTCTTACAAGCCTGTGAACACCCTTTTCGGATTTTAAATAACCATAAGGAGCTGTCCCACTGAACTCTATAACGACATTTTTGACGCCCCCTTCTTCCCCTGGAGTTAGGTCCAAAATTCGAGCATCGTATCCTTGATTTTCCGACCATCTTGTATACATTCTAAGGAGAATTTTACTCCAATCTTGCGAGTCTACTCCTCCTGCTCCGGCATGAATAGAAATAATGGCCGGCCTCTGATCATAAATTCCCGATAAAGTGAGCTCAATCTCACCTTTTTCCAATTCCTCGTAAAAAACTTGAGCCTCACTATAGATATCTCTAGAGAGTTCATCGTCATCTTCCTTGATAGCCAAATCCAACAGATCTAACAAAGAAGCACTCTGAGACTCCAGCCTTCGCCACTTTGACACAGTATCTCTTAGTCTAGTTACGCTTTTCATCGTAGACTGTGCACCTTTATGATCGTCCCAGAATGCACGATCATAACTCGCCTTTTCGAGTTGGATTATTTCTTTTTCTTTACCTACTAAGTCAAAGACGCTCCAATATCTGGGATATCCTACTCGCTTTACCTTGTAATTGTTGACGAAATTCCTGCATTAGATTTCCTTTCCTTGATGTTCAATGTTTCCCATACTAGACATGTTCTAGACCTTCATATATGGGAATTAAGAATCCACAGATCTCAAAAAACTCTTCTCCATTAATCCTATGACTCCATTTTACCTCTATCTACCAATATGATTCTAGCCTAATGTGGATTGAATTTATGAGGAGCAGTCTAGTTTGTGGGATTTTGGCAAGACCTTCGTAGTGTGAAAATAATTACTCCTGTATAGTAGAACTCAAAAAAACAGGTTTATATCAAAGCTGATGACAGACATTACCTTGTGGGTAGTTCTATCTCTATTCGTATTAGGCATTGTCGTAGGTATTTACGGGGTGTCGATTGGATCCGGTGGAGGATTCATAACCGCCCCGCTATTGATTATCCTTTTTGGCTTCGATTATAACGTAGCAGCCGGCACTTCATTGGTTACCGTGGCTCTTTCCTCTGTGTCTGGTTCTATCGCTTATTTACGCCTTGGTTATGCCTATGTCAGAGGAGCTTTACTCTTCAGTGTTGTTGCGATACCAGGAACTATTGTCGGAGCATTCGCATTAAGGCTGGTTTCTGCAGACTTCTTTCAATTTGTCTACGGTATTCTGTTAGGCCTATTGGGATTATACGTGTTTATTAATTCCGGTAATACCCGACATGATTCCAACAGTAACGAAAAGCCCCGAAGAAATCTTGGAGCCCATACCTCTTTTGGCTCTCACACTGCCACTGTACGCACATCTGATAGAGGCATTTATAGATTTACCTACAATGAACTATTGGCAGTTATAACGAACGGGGTAATCGGGTTTATCTCAGGTTTTTTGGGAATAGGAGGCGGCCCCATCCGAACTCCAGCCTTGGTATATGTATTCGGATTTCCTATATACGTAGCCATAGCTACATCACTTCTGTCTCAGATAGGCATCGCTACTATAGGATCGCTAGCGCACATTTCGGAGGGTAACGTTGACTTAACCAGTGCATTGATTCTTGGGTTTGGTATGGTACTAGGAGCGCAGATTGCCGTAAAATCATCCGGAGTCTTAGGAGAGGTAGTGATTATGCGATTACTAGCCTTGTCGTCACTCGCGATTTCCATCCATCTAATAATTTCTGGAGTTAATCCTCTATAAATGGATTGCCTTTTCAATATACTCTATAAGTGCGGAAAAGCTCGCACGGGTCAACTAACTACCACACATGGCACCATCATGACTCCGGCTTTTATGCCTGTAGCTACACAGGCCAGTATAAAGACTCTTACAACAGAAGAGGTTAAAACCATCGGCTACCAGATGATTCTTACCAATACATACCACTTATATTTACGACCCGGTATAGATATCGTTCAAAACCTAGGAGGCATACATAATTTTATGAACTGGGGAGGCCCAATACTTACAGACAGCGGTGGATTTCAAGCATTTAGCCTAAAAAAACATAATCTTGTAACCGACAAAGGTATCACTTTCAAATCGCATATAGATGGAAGTCTCCACTTCTTTACCCCTGAGAAAGTGGTTGCGTTCCAAGAACAACTAGGTGTTAATTTCATGATGTGCTTAGATCAATGTATTTCATCAAATGACACTCTTATGAACATCAAGGAAGCCATGGATCGTACTCATCTATGGGCTCTTAGATCTAGGGCGGCACAGAGTTCCAGGAATCAAATTCTTTTCGGAATAATTCAAGGCGGTGTTTCAAAAAGATTACGAGAACAATCGGTCCGTTATATCACAGATCTAGAATTCCCAGGTTACGCAATTGGAGGGCTAGCAGTTGGGGAAAGCAAGGCTCAAATGCACGACATCGTAAAATTGGTATCCAGTCTGTTACCAACAGATAAACCTCGATATCTAATGGGTGTAGGTTCTCCAGAAGACTTGGTGAAAAGTGTGGGTACTGGCATCGATCTTTTCGACTGTGTCCTCCCAACCAGAGTAGCTAGAAACGGAGCACTCTTTACTCGACTTGGACGCATCGATATAACCCTAAAACGATTCAAGAATTCAGAGATTCCTATAGACAAAATGTGCTCATGTTTTAGCTGCACCAACTTTTCTCCAGCATACTTACACCATCTTTTCAAGGCCAAAGAGATTCTTGGATTAAGACTAGCTACAATACACAACTTGCATTTTTATCAAAAGCTCATGGAGGAAATGCGCTCACATATCGCGGCCAACACATTTGGGGATTTCGCAGCAGATTTCCTCGAGAATTACAAACCCGCACACGAGCCCTCTAGATTAGCCCAGAAGAGCATGCAGATCAGTCGGGGTAATCACCGTCAGGCTCGGTGAATTAGCGCTCCAGCTCTCCACCAGCAACGGCAGGGACTATACTTACTTCATCTCCCGTCTTCACAACAGTTTCCAGCCCTTCCAGAAAACGAACGTCTTCACCATTAACATATATGTTAACAAAATACCGTAGATCGCCGGCCTCATCCAAAAGCCTGTCGTGAAAACCAGGGTAACTTGCCTCGAGATGGTTAATCAACCCAGAAATCGATGCAGCATCTACCTCCAATTTGTCCAACCCAGCTGTCAACTTTCGAAGAGGTGTAGGAATCCTCACCGTTACACCCATTTTGAATAACTCCTATGCATTTAATGATTTATTACCCTTCCAGTACATCACCAGATAACAGATCCACCCTGATACCGATACTATCTATCCATAACAATCCTTTTTCTATCTCAAATACCGTACCTTCTAATTCCAATATAACCCAACCCTCATAATCTCTAATATCTGCTCGACGTATATTTGGAATAATATCGAAATCCCGTCCCAGTTCATAAATTATGGGTCGTACAACTAGGTTGTCGGGGAATGTAAACTTTACTCTTTGTACTGCCACAATCTTACCGAGCTCCAATAACAGAACCCTTTAACGCACTTTCGAAATCGTTAATTGTCGGTCTGATATGGTGAAGGCTAACCACGTGACTAACAGCTTCTTGTGTTTTTAGCCCGTTCCCTGTCACATAAACTACTACCGTCTCATCATAACCAAATGTACCCTGATTTGCCAAATTCTTTAA
>CAJXDJ010000050.1 GCA_913052045.1 uncultured Dehalococcoidia bacterium | reverse complement strand
ATGAAGCTGATATAGTTATCATTTCGGGAAGTATGACAATAATGGTGTCTGACAAGGAATATAATTTGAACTCAGGCGATGAATTTCAGTTAAAGGCCGGAACTAAACATTCTGAATTTACTGGAGAGGATGGAGTTGTCTTCTTGGCAGCACAACCTGAAAAACAATAGGTAACTGAAAAGTTTGTCTTTTTCGGAGTGCTCAAAATGAAAGGGGTGGGGCGATTAGCATCGAACATACTGGTGTTTTTTGCATTTCGTGTAAGCGTCCTGTTCACTTTGCACTATGCTCGAACCGCGTGAAGTTACAAAGGAACAAAGACCATGATTACTGCCATTGTCCAATTCGATCTTCCGGCCCATGTTAATCGTCAAAAAGCCTCTGAAATTTTTCAGAGCATTGCACCTCTGTACCGAGAGATGGAAGGCTTAATCCATAAATACTTCTGTTTCAGTGATGAGGGAAAGGGTGCCGGCATATACCTTTGGGAATCTCGTGAGGCAGCCGAAAAAGTCTATGCCGGCGTCTGGCGTGAGCGTATCAAAGAACTCTACGGAGTTGAGCCAGAAATCCAATATTACGAACCGCTGTTGATAGTCGACAATGCTGCTGGCCAAATTCGTAGTGCCGCCTAGCGAGCGGCCTGATAGGGTAATACAGAACTTTAGAAAGAAAACGATAGCTAGGACACTGTTTCTGTCTTTCCTGATGACCTATGCACAGATTGAGAAGCTCCAAGCGGGGAAGGAGATGTTTTCAGGTTTGGATTAGGAAATACACGTATGCTCCGCATGAACCTGTTCCTATTGGTGCCGTTCCTGTTGCTGGTCCATGTGAGCAGTGCCTCAGCTTTGCGTTTCTACCCATAGGAGGAAAATTATGAAGTGTCTAAAGAAATTCATAGTATGCATGCTTGCGGTCGTGTTCATAGGGATGACAACACATCAAAATTTATCCCATGCAGGTGAAATAGAGGATCTCAAGAGAAAGCTGGAATACTTAGAATTGAAAGAGGTGTTGGAGTCAGACCTTGAACTTCTTCAGGCCCAGATAAAAAACAAAACACTTCAGATCAAGAAACTTGATTCGGATTACAAAGATGTAATCAGTGCTACTCCGAACTCCCAGAGGTCGAACATGTTATCTGTGGTTAGACCGTCGTAAACGAATATGAAGGATACCCCTGTCCCTAATCCTGTTATACCGCCTATAGCCCAGGTTCTAACTAGTGTTAGTGTTTTACCCTTCATATTTTAAGCCTTGCTAGACGTTGGCCTAGACAATATATATATTGTTCCCGCAAGGGCCAACACCCCTATAGGTATCTTAAAAAGTAAACCATATGGTGCCAGTACTATGGAAAGAATAGAGAAGCACCACATCGAAAGTAGAGACATTGTTTTCGCTCGTAACGACATAGCTCCGGTGTCCAAGAAATCTTTTACTTGGCGTCCAAATAGGCGATTCTCTACGACGAATTTGTATAGGCGATCTGATGACTTAACGAAAAATGTTGCTGCTAAAATAAGCCAAATCGTCCCCGGCAATCCTGGCATTACGTATCCTATAATTCCTAACCCTAGGCAAATGAGTCCGACAGTAACCAACAATAGTTTCTTAAGTTTCTTAAACAACAAGTGATTTATGCCTGTTAACAAAAGTCCGAAATAATGTTTTTGAAACAGAGTTTGACGCAAACCGAACCAAAGCTACATAACACGACCAGCTCAGAATATTAATGATAGACCACCAAGTTAATACAGACATTATCTAAACATAATTAATTATTGAAGACACAATTCCTGGTTTGATTTGTATCATATTTAGAATGGCCACAACCAATCAAATTTGTAGGAACACCATATGATTACTATAAGAAAGCATATAATCAACACAGTTTTTGTTCTTGTACCCAATCCTGCCATTTTATTTGGGAAAGGTGATTGGCCTTCCCAGTCAAGAAGTGGGGTTTTAGGATTTGTATTGGGATGTAATGATCCACATTGATCGCAGTACCTGCTACCAGGCTTAATAGTTGAATTACACTTGGTACAGAGAGCAAGAGCTACGGTCATTGGAGATCCACATTGATCGCAATATTTGCTTTGAGCAGTGACGGGGGACTTGCATTGCGAACATTTGATATCCGAGTTGTCCACTATTTCCTCCTGTATCAAAATGGGCAAACAGTCTAGCTTAGATTATATCACCAGAAAATATGATCACTACGGATAATATCCCGAAAACTTAGCATTTTGGATTTACGTGAGAGTATAGCTGTATTCCTCTCATACAAGTACTGGAATATAGTGAATACTGTCTATTACCTAGTTGTCGTAAAAATAGAATTAACGATATATGTTTAGGGATATTGCCAATCATTTAATCAAGATCAGAAATCTTAATCGGACAAATGATTTCTGAGAATAATGCGAAAATGTATGTAGGGTCTGCCTTGGTGTCTGTGGGCTGGGTTAATTAAGACAAGGATCATCGTTCTCAAAATCGATAGAGTATGTCCTCAACCAATTGATGTTAGTTTTGAGACGCATGACCATGTGACGATGTCTCTTGTCGACTTCATATAGCTTTTCCAAAAGATAATTTGGCTTGGTTCCAGTTTCTTTACTAGATTTGTTCAACACCTTCCGGAGTCGGATTTCTTCCTTTTCCAGGTCATCCAGACCTTGGTTCCAGATTGAGTTTATCCTTGATATATGTGCCTCCAAGTCTGAGGGATAATTCATTCTATTTGCCCATTATATTTACCGCAGTGTTCGATCGATCGTTTGGGTCTCGGGTGGTGGACATACTCAACAAGTTTTGGTTTTTTATCCATGCTTCAACGCTCGCCCTGGTAGAAACCCTGTATGCTTACCATGATCAACTACGATCTTGCCATTAACTATCACATACTCTATACCACTGGAAAATCTCCTGGGATTGAGTCTAGTAGCATGCGCATTGATATTCTCAAAGTCGAAAATCACAACATCGGCTTTCATGCCATCTCGTAGGAGACCCCGACCAGTCAAGCCTAAACGGTGAGCCGGATATGATGTCATCTTCCGAATAGTATCGGGCAACAACATTCTTTCGTCGTCACGACAATATTTCGATATAATTAAAGGAAATGTTCCGTGCGATGAGGCTGGGGGATAGTCACCTACCAAAATACCGTCACTACCAACCATAAAATTGGGGTGTGAGAAAAATACAGGAAGCACCATAGGATCTGGACCAGAAGAGTGAAAACAGGGTTGTAAATCATCATCGAGCAACAGATCACAAACCGCATTAACAACGGTTTTCCCAGTCATTTCTGCAAGTTTCGCTATTGACCATCCTTCATATTTTTTATTCCTATCATATTTAAAATAAGTTAACCATACATCGTCCCAACTCTCCCGGTAACCAAGATTAATCTCTTCATGTAATCTGGCCCTGCTTCCTTTAGATCGTAGAACATCGTAGATGGTCGCTAGTCCTCCATCATGTGTCCATTGAGGTAGAAAAAATAGAAGTCGTGTCCCACCATGCGTATAGGGGAAACAATCAAAGGTGACATCTAAATCATCCTGATTCGCCTGATCCACTAATTCAATTAAACGCATACTACTACCAGGGAAAGCCGCTTTTGGAAGCATATGAGTAAGGTGCACTGGTATCCCACTGCGTCTACCTATCTCTATGGCCTCACGATATGGATCAAGGAACCGGTCTCCGAGAGCATAACGCACATGAGTGTGATAAATTCCTCCGAGTTTAGCCACTTCCTTGGATAAATCCACGAGTTCATCTGTGTCTGCATAACTGCCTGGTGGATAATCTAGGCCTGTAGATATACCTACTGCACCTTCCTCCATAGATTCCCTGAGAAGTCCTCTCATTCTGTCAGATTCCAACGTTGTAGGTTTTCTGTTGCCCCAACCCATAGCACTAATCCGTATTGGAGAATTGCCCACTACATATGCAATATTTACTGATACCTTCTTGTCATATTCGTCTAAGTATTCAGATACGGTTAACCATGAAGGAGTTATTGGTGGAGCTCCGTCTAGACCGGCATTCAATACTATGAAGTCTTTTAAGTCTTGTTGCGTCGTGAATGGCGCATACGAGTTTCCATCTACACCTATAAGTTCTGTTGTGACACCCTGATGTACTTTCGGTAGATGTTGTGGCTCGTGAAGAATCATCAGTGCAGAATGAGCATGAACATCTATGAACCCCGGACAGACTATCTTACCCGCTGCATCAATCACCTGTTTGGCCTCTATATTCGATACGTCGCCCCGAAGTATTGATACCGTGTCCCCTTCTATTCCAATCGCTGCATGGAATCCAGGGCTCCCGGTGCCATCAATAATCAATCCGTCCTTAATAAGTAAATCTATCATCGTTTACACTCCTGCCCAAACTCGAGCACTATATAACCGAACATGTCATGACCAGTATTTATCAATCTATGTTTGATATTCTTAGGAGTCAACGCAGCTGACCCAGCGGTCAATTCGAATTCAGTGGACCCAATCACAAGTTTGCCTTCACCCCTTACCAAATATATGATTTCTTCATCGTGAGAATGATCATTTTGCGCCTTACCAGGGGAAAACAGCTGATATCCTCCACCTAATAATCTACGTGTCCCCTGTATTTCAAATCCATAAAAAGAATCAGCAAGTTTCCTTCCCGTAGGTTTTAACAAATCTAGTTTCTTCACGCTTCCATCCCGCATTTTATATGAATCATTCGTCTGACATGTAACAACGAAGCATCGCATAGGTCCTTCTCCTGTATTCTCAAAGGAGTGTCGATGTGCTCCAGGCAGCCATGCATAGGTATCGTTATCAATTAAATAGGACAAATCGGTGTCGTCATGGTGCCAAACCAAGATACCATTACCCGACAGAAAGTAATAGAAGGCCTCTCCAGAAAATTTCTTTGGCGCAAATGTGGATCCCTGTCCGATAATCACCAACGAAGCCCGTATACTATTTTTTAACGGCTCGTTGGAACCCACTAAGTCGAAAATTTGAACACCCGGGCCACTGGTCCTCAAGCTGGAGTCCTTCCAGTGGCTCACGAACCTTTCTTTACCTGACGTATTTACCTCACTTAATCAAAAGCAACAATGTAACCACAATAAGACATTTACCATTACCTGCAAATGCTGGATAGTCCAAAAAATCTAAAAGCAGGGCCTTATTTCCAGCATAAGGTATTAAGAATATGGCATAAGAAATTATACACGAAATCTATCAAACCCCTTTTACCCATGGAAATCACAAACCCAATTCTATCGTGTCCCCAAACTTGATGATAAAATTAACCCATAAACACGACAATTAAATTGACCAGAGTGACCTATAAAAAGTTGTTATCTACATCCGTAATAATAACCAATTCACCGTTCGTGACTGCCTAATAATAGGTCTCCTAAAATAACCTTCTTGGTGGTTAATATGGTTGGTGGTATAACTGTAAAGGATTAGTTATGAGAAGAAGAGCTTCAGAAAACATCACGGAATTGGATCACATACCCTTCGTACACAAAGCTTTAAGAACAACTGCCTGTGAGCTAATCAATAGGGCATATAGATTAAAAAATGGTGATAACTTAAAGGGGGTTAATTTAGCTTTTACCTCCTGGATAGCAGCCTTAGTATTCTATCTGGAAGCATCCGAAAAATACTTGGAACAACACTTAGAACAATTGCTGTATGAAGGGAATTACAGCGGTGATAATCCCAACAACAACACACTGCTAATGTGGTTTGCAGGGCTTACCAAGTTTAATAGAGCCAGACAGCTAAAAAGGATAGATGATGTCTTCTCAATATTACATGTGGAAATAGGTAAAACAAGTCTGGTCACTCGAACAATCCAACACCTTACCCTGGGAATATTACGTCTGAAAATAGCCCAAGAAGATTATCTAGAAACACAAGAGGAATCATTAATACCTCTTATGTGCAAACATTCGACTTCAACCCAACAACTACATCTATTAAAACACATTTTAATAGACCAAGAATCAGAGGACTGTAAGTGGATGATCAAATGGGTGATTGGACATTTGGATTCCCCTAGCAAAAAGTTGATCTCAGATCTAGAAAAACGACTCGACCGTGTAATTTGAAACAGAATGAGGCCCACACTTTGAAAAATGAAAAACTAGTGCTAGACAATCCCCTAGATATAATGCCTCTCCTCCATAAGGCCTTCATGACCCAATCCATTAGAAACGAACGCGTATTGGCCTCCAGCTTTACCGGTGGCGATTTGATGCTATTCCAAAAAAACTTCGAAGTTTCAGAGCGGCTGTTGAGCTACCATATTAGTACCGAAGACCTATACATGACTTCACAAATATTGGATTCACCAGGAGCTAGAGTAAATGAGGATGAACACCTAGAACTGAGAGATAAAGCATCAGATCTAACAGCGTTTTTGGCTGAAGAAGACTCCACTACTCTGGCGAACTACGTACAGGAAACTATTCTAACCTCAGATCACACCAAGCATAACGATATAACTAAGACCACTGAAGCCATCCTAAACGTACTAAGTCAAACGATTGGACAACCAAGAATTGCGAAACGTAAAATGCGGGACCTATACG
>CAJXDJ010000049.1 GCA_913052045.1 uncultured Dehalococcoidia bacterium | reverse complement strand
ACCGCATACGGTCAATGTTGTCCATGGTCCATTTTTTCGGATGGATACCCCTAAGGATGGCCGCGTTCTCTGCTGGAAGGCCGAATGCGTCGAATCCCATTGGATGTAGTACGTTATACCCTTGCATCCTTCGAAAGCGTGCGTGGGCATCTGCCGGTGCCATAGCGTACCAGTGGCCTATATGCAAATCACCCGATGGATATGGATACATTGTTAATTCATACCATTTAGGCTTAGAGCTGTTGTCGTCTATTTTGTTAAGACCACGTTCTTCCCAGATCCGCTGCCATTTTTGGTCAATCATTTTGGCAGGGAACTTTATTTCGACTCTACCTTTATTGTTCATTGTATTAGTGCCTGATACAGAGTTTAGGAATTGTACCATAGCGATTTAGTGTTGGCGTTGACACCACGTCGTTTGAATAAGATACTTCTGATTATAGTGTGAAGTTCGTTTTGAGGTAGATATATGAGGTTAGGTGTTATTTTTCCCCAAACGGAGATGGGGTCTCGTCCTGAGGACGCCAAAAAATATGCGGAAGCTGCGGATTCTCTAGGATATAACCATTTGACGGTTTATGATCATGTTCTTGGGGCAGACATGTCCTATCATTCGAACTTGGTCGGCGCCGCGTATACGCTCGAAGATCAATTTTATGAACCATTGGTTTTGTTTGGCTATCTTGCGGCAGTGACTAAGAGGATCCAACTAACCACAGGAATCATCATATTGCCACAGCGACAGACAGCATTGGTTGCTAAGCAAGCTGCTACTATAGACCTGTTGACGGGGGGACGACTCCGGCTTGGTATCGGGATTGGATGGAACTATGTGGAATATGAGGCACTAGGAGAGAGCTTTAGTGACAGGGGACGTAGAAGTGAAGAACAAGTAGCACTTTTACGACAACTTTGGACTGAGGACAAGGTAAATTTCGAAGGGGAGTGGAACCGGGTAACGCATGCTGGCATTAGACCTATGCCGATACAGCAACCCATCCCCATATGGTTTGGCGGTAGTTCTGATCGAGTTTTGAAACGGATCGGTAGACTGGGAGATGGCTGGATTGCTTCCGGTAGGGATACAAGTCTTGATGACGAGTTTAGACGCAAGATACAGGTCATCCATAGACATGCAGAAATGGCTGGAAGAAATCCTCAAAACATTGGCATTGAAGGTTTTATAGATGCGGATAGACCTGTGAAAGAACTTGTCCAAGCGGCAAAGAAATGGGAGTCTTTCGGGGCAACCCATGTGAGTTTGCAAACTATGAATTGTGGATTTAAAACCGTTGATCAACATATTCAAATTATTACTAAGTTTAAAGAGGCTTTTGGTTAGTGGCATAAGAACCAGGGAATTATAAGGAAGAAAAGTGGGCACGAACTGGAAAGAAGAAATTATTAGTTATCCAGAAGGGCGTCTTCAGTTGTTCAAAGGGGGAGATGGCCCTCCACTGCTGATTCTACATGGTGCCGGTGGTAATCCAGGATGGTTGAACTATCATGAGATGTTATCAAAATCGTTTACTGTATATGCTCCATCTCACCCTGGTTACGATAAGTCCGATCGGATCCCATGGGTTGATTCCATACCTGCCGTTGCTCACTATTACCATGGCCTGATACTTCATCTAAATCTTAAGGAGATAACGTTGTTTGGTTTATCTATGGGAGGGTGGATATCTGCTGAAATGGCGGCCATGAATCAAACTCCATTTAAGCAAATGATTCTTGTAGCACCCGTGGGGATCAAGCCTGAAAGGGGACAGATAGCAGAACTTTTCACTAGTCCGCGTGAGACCGTACAAAACCTCCGATTTTATGACAAAACCCAAGTGGAAGATTACGAAAACATATTTAATCGCGAATTAACATTGGAAGAACAGAAAATAGAAAGAGGGAACCGAGAGATGGCCGCCTCGTGGTGTTGGCAACCTTACTTCTACAACCCCAATCTTCAACACTACCTACGAAAAGTTTCGCTGAAATCTTTGATTGTGTGGGGTAAGCAGGATTACATAGTGCCAGTGGAGTGCGCTGATCTTTTTCATAGAGTCCTTGTAAACTCGGAAGTTAAAATTATTGATAGATGCAGTCATATACCCCATGCAGAGAGACCAAGGGAGTTCTTAGACGCACTGACATCTTTTCTAAAGGCTTAATATGGTTATACGGTTAGATAAAAGGAGATAATATGTCGGTCCAGGTTTTTTGGTTCAGCGAGGAGCCTTACTCTTACGTAGATGAAGACCTCTTATCGAAACATCAGACAGAGTCCTATTTTACCTTGCCAAACAAACATTTTGACCCTGAAAAAGCTCACGGTCTCTACAAGAACTATTACGAGCAATATAGGCAAGCGGACGAGGTGGGGTTTGATGGTATCATGACTAACGAACATCACAACTCTTGGTGGTGTATGAAACCCTCTGCTAATATCAGTGCTGCCGCGCTCATATCGACTACCAAGAACACAAAGATTGCCATTTTAGGCAATATAATTCCCGTCACAGGGAATCCCGTAAAATTGGCTGAAGAAATAGCTATGCTCGATGTCATGTCGGGAGGGAGAATTATCTCAGGATTTGTTCGTGGGGGGCCGGTGGAAAGTATACATGCTAACTTGAATCCAGCGGACAACATGGAAAGATTTCAGGAAGCCCACGACCTAATCATTAAGACTTGGACTTCAGAAGGGCCATTTAGATGGGAAGGTAAGCATTTTCATCATCGCATTGTTAACCCCTGGATGAAACCTCTGCAACAGCCACATCCTACGATATGGTATCCAGGAACGTCTAGTGTTGAATCTGTGGTCTGGGCTGCCGAAAGAGGGTACGCATATATGAGCATAGGAAGCACCTATGAGGTTGCTTTAGCGACGAATAAATTATACCACGAGACCGCGGCCAAAGCCGGTCACAAAACGGGACCAGAACAATACGGCTTTCTGATTAGAGCATGTGTGGCAGATACTGATGAAGCTGCATTTGAATTAGGACGCCATTTTATGTGGAATGAAAAATATCGCTTTCGGGGACCGATGGAGCATTTCGATCCACCAGGATATAGAAGTCGAGAGTCAGCTAAAGTTAACGCCAAAAGAGTGCAGCCTGGTTTTGGGGGTTGGAGTTATGAAAATCTGGTGGAATTAGACCAGATTATTGTCGGTAATCCAGACACGGTGGTGAGAAAATTAAGGAAATATCATGAGGAGCTTGGAGCGGGTAATCTCATCATATACGGACAGGAAGGCCCTATGCCTCATAGAAGTGTTATGCGCTCTATAGAACTTTGGGGAAGAGAAGTGATACCAGCATTAAAGGGTTAGCTCAGGGATTGGTTCAACTAATATTATATTATGGAACATATATTTTCGAAGATTAGATTACTTATACCATGAGTAAGGCCGTCAGAACGTTGGGAATATGCTTACTTTTGATAGCAGGGTGGTTACTGGGGATAAGTTTCGGTCGACTTGTGTTCAATCTGCTGGTGATGATGGTTCCTATAGTGGGATTTGATTTTTTGTTCGAACGACTTGTTAGGTATCTATGTGGTGGAATTGTTGTTATCTACATATTAAAGCATAGGAATACTTTTCGTTGGGATTAAGGCCGTAGTAGTTTAGCCTTATTCGATTGGAATACTTGGTTTGTGATTTTTCCCTGGTTTAACAATAAAGCCATGTCTTTTATTTTACGTATGGCTGCATTTCTTGGCACCTTCATGTGCTTAGGCAGAGATAGAATTGCAGCATCTACGTGTTCGATAGAGGATATGCCGCTATATCCCATGGCCTCATCCAATTCCGTTCTTAAGATTGATAAAACCTTTCTTACCCCCATGGATCCCCCTATTGCTAGGCCCCAAAACAAAGGTCTCCCAATGAAAACTGCCTTCGCTCCTAGAGCCAATGCTTTCAATATGTCGGACCCACTTCGTATGCCTGAATCTATATACAATTCCATTTTCCCCTGAACGGCGACCGATATTTCTGGTAGAGTTTCTATTGAAGACAGGGTTGTATCTATTTGTCGTCCTCCATGATTAGATACAAGTAAACCATCCACGCCATTTTCCATGCAGAGGGTTGCATCTTCAGCCGTGCGAATACCTTTAACGATCAGCGGTAGGGTTGTAAGTCCCTTTAGCCATTCTAATTCGGTGAACGCCAATGGTATATTGGGGGGTCGTTCCCACATATCCACTATTTTTGTATTCGGTGGTAACAATCTACGAATTTTCGTTGATTTGAAATTACCGAGAGCTGCACCACCGTATTTGTGAAATTGATTCCTTAAATCACCTTCCATTGGGCTGGGTACGGGGCAATCTACAGTTAACATAATCGCTGCATACCCTGAGTCCTCTGCTTGTTTGACTAAAAGCTCAGTTAGTGCTCTTCCGCAGTGATAAAGTTGGAAAATTCTTGGATGGGCACCGATTTCTGCAACCTCTTGAAGAGAATAATCGGAGCTAGTACTAAGGGCCAATCCTGTATTCATATCTTTGGCTGCTTGGGCCGTGTCGAGTTCTCCATTTGGATGTACGAAGGTATGGCCGCCAGACGCTCCCAAAAGTATAGGCATACTTATAAAGTGACCTAGTATCGTCGTAGAAAGTTTTTTTTCATCTGTTTGGAGAAATGGCCTAGGTCGGAGTTTGATATCATTATATTGTTGTGTATTACGGTGCGTGGTTATCATGTCTTGGGAACCACCCTCGATGAAATCCCACACGTTATGAGGAATTAATGATTTAGCTTGTCGTTCTATGTCCTGCAAACTTAGTGGGCCTGAATTCATTGTTTTTCTATGCCAAGTAGTGATTCTCTTTTAGAGTCAAATTCTTTTCTAGAAATCAGGCCTTTTGAATGGAGATCAGCAAGTCCCCGAATCTCTTCTACATATGGAATTCGACTATATTCCATCTCTACAGGGAGATGTAGTATTGCATCATCGATTTGATCAACTGAAGTAAAGCCGCAGTATGCTAATACGAGATCAAGTTCTCGGTAAAGAATATCTAGGACCTTTTCTACTCCAGCTTGACCGTTTACGGCAAGACCCCAGAAAATAGGCCTCCCGATTAGTACACCTTTGGCTCCTAGGGCAAGAGCCTTAAGTACATCACTTCCCCTTCGGACTCCAGAATCAAAATAAATCTCCGCCTTTCCATTCACAGCTGCCACAACTTCTGGAAGAGTTTCTATTGATGATAGGGTGCAATCAATTTGCCTGCCTCCGTGATTTGAAACTACTATCCCGTCTACATCATATTCCACACATAATGCTGCATCTTCAGCGGTGCGTATTCCTTTAATAACTAAAGGAAGGCGCGTAAGTGACTTGAGCCATGGTAACTGTTCGAATGTTAGCGGGATTGTCGGTGGTCGTCCGTGACCTTCGGAAATGCCTGAATCAAATTGTGAGGGGATATCAGTTAAGGTATTGTGGGAAAAATTTCCGCGATATGCTTCTGGAGGAAGTTGCCAATTATTTCGTATGTCGACTTCTTTATCGCTTGGTATGGGAGTATCAACTGTTAGACAAATCGCCTTGTATCCAGAATCTTCAGCCCTTTTAACTAAGTCCTCTGTTTGGTCTTTTCCACAATGGAAAAGTTGAAACCACAATGGTCCTGAAGCTGCGGCTGCGACTGTTTCTATGCTTTTTGTGGAACTCGTTGAAAGGCTCATGATAGTCCCTGCGGTTGCCGCTGCCCGGGCTGTAGCTATTTCACCATCTGGGTGGACGAGGGTTTGACTCGAGGCTGGAGCTATCATAATGGGAAATTTTATTGGCTCACCCAAAATCGTAGTTGAAAGATTTCTTTTACGTACATCCCTAAGAAATCTAGGTCGAAGGAGTATAGATTCCAGCATTGACCGATTTCGTTTCAACGCTATCCCATCCTGAGATCCGCGAGATATATAATCCCAGACATTGTGTGGAACAGTTGATTTAGCCCTCGATTCAAAATCATATAGGTTTATGGGCTCCAAATGGGTGAGACCTCCTATAGTTAATGCTCAATGCTGATGATAAATGTGGTGTGAGGGTTCGTCAAACGTTATGAATGTTATAGGATGCAGATAAGATTGGTATAAACCTGAGGCGAGCCTAAGTGGGATAAAGGTATTTCCCTGTCACAGATTGTTTTGTTTTCGATATTTTTTCAGGAGGGAAATATTCTTTTTATGGGGCTTCTGATGAAAAGGTAACACCTTTTGTCAATAAATTCCGCTCTGCTCGCGCGGTATTTAATCCAGATTACAAGAGTGGGAAGACTACATCAATAAAAGTAGGTGCGCGAGCGATGGCGCAAAGCACAGATGATATTCTGATAATGGCTGTTGACCAGCCTCGTCCTAGCAGCGTTATTAGAGAACTTATTAGTTACCACAGAAGTTCGGCCGCACCAATTACAGTTCCCCAATATAATGGTGTTAGGGGGCATCCACTGCTTTTCCGTCGGGACCTTTTGGGTGAGATAAGTGATATAGATGAGGAGTCATTAGGTTTGAGGGGCGTTTTGAAAAAATGGGATACCGAAATTGCAGAATTGAATGTTGGATCTCCAATTGTTTTAGCAGATTTAAATACGCCGGCCCAGTATAGCGAAGCGGAAAAACTGTTCAAGAACTTATAGTG
>CAJXDJ010000048.1 GCA_913052045.1 uncultured Dehalococcoidia bacterium | reverse complement strand
AGTCTTGGAAGCGGATATCGTGATGTATATTCTCAAGGAATAGACGCCGTCTTCTGCATTTTGGATCGCCCTCTTTCTTTGAAAGAAAGCGTAGATCAAACCTATGAGTTATTGTCCGCTGCAACGGAGAGAGCGCTCCGGTTATTTAATACAAGTGCTGCCTCGGGACACTAAATGTCGACGAGAATCTAATCTGGTCAAAGGTCCAGTAGTAACGCCTAAAATTACACCAATAACAAGATCAAACATTAGCCCATAGATAATACCTGCAAAAATTGCAATTTTTGGCCAATCATCGATCTAAGCATTGCCCTCTTTTTGCATGGATGTTTCTTTGTTTGATTGCGGCTTCAGCATAGAAACAACCACGACGATTCCCATTAGCCCTGCTGCTAAGCTGTAAGCGGCTCCTAGTCCTTTCGTAAACGCTAAACTAACCTCTGAAGTTGTGCCAGTCACCATGGTTAAATCTGGGGCTACCCCAGCGCCATTCATTGTCGCGACCACGATAGCTGTAGCCATAGCTAGCCCAATAGTAGATGCTGTTTGTCTATTAAGGTTCACGAACGCCGATACTATGCCATAGCTTGAAGTTTTAACTGCCCCCATGATTGAACTATGATTTGTTGAATGAAACATGCCATTACCTAACCCCACTAAAATCAACCCAACTATCAACAAAACAAGGTGTGAACTACCGTCGACTCGCGAGATTACCAACAAACCACTCCCTGTAAGAATCGGCCCGGCAATATTAAATGGCTTCCAACCAAACCGATCAGATAACCGGCCTGCTATCGCTCCCATAAATGCCATAGCCCCAGCACTGGAGACCAAGACTAACCCCCCCTGTGACGGTTCAATCCCACGAACATTTTGGAGATAAAACGGCAACAGGAACCATAAAGATGCAGTGCTCAGAAAAGCTATAAAGCCCGCCAAAATTCCCATTGAAAAAACCCTGTTGTTGAAAAGAGTTAGATCTAATATCGGAACTGCAGCCCGCCTTTCCGATAACAGAAACCCAACGGCCAAAGCCAGCGAAACTACAAAGCCCGTCATTATAATAAAAGATGTCCACCCTAGGGAATTTCCAAAGGTAATCGTCAACAAAAAAGTTAGCAAAGTTAAGGCCGAAAATATCGCCCCAGCCCAATCATAGGCACCTCCAGCTCTTTTAGAATTGCCTGGTGAGAGTTGTAGACGATCGAGCACTAAGAGCGCAGCTGCCAATGCAAATAAACCGATAATCGGATTTAGGAAAAAAACCGACCTCCATCCCCAGACCCCAACCAAAAGACCTCCGACCACGGGACCAAACATCGACCCCACCCCAACAATAGTCATGTGGGCTCCCAGAACCTTGCCGCGTTCTGTTCTCGGAAAGACGGTTGTCAAAATTGCCATTCCGTTGGCCATTATCATCGCCGAGCCGACAGCAGAAACAGCCCGTAGGCCAATAATCATTGGCACACTATTGCCAAAGCCAGCCAACCCCGCAGCTGTAGCAAAGATCACAAATCCCACAACATAGGTTTCTTTGCGACCAAACCGGTCAGCCAAATAACCAGCGGGTAACAAGAAAATGCTAACAGACACTGCATAACCAAGAGAAATCCACTGGACTCTAGAAAGATTGGTCTTGAACTCGGCCGCTATCGTAGGCATTGCCATATTTATGCTACCGTGGTCAACCACAGCCATGAACGTGCCTAACCCAATGGTTAAAAAAACCAACCATTTGTAGTTGGCTGTCTGTTTCACTCGCATATCGTCATTTAACGCTTTCTGGTTTGGAGTAGGGAATTAAGCAATTGAGTCGACTCTCAAACTTTCGACTTCCGTGCCTTTCCAGCAATCGGCCTAGGGTTATTTGCCACTAACCATATTAGGGAAAGTGGAGATCTAGCTGATTTATTAGATACGTGGGAGGACTAATACTAGCAGCTTTGAATTCAACCGTTTCAATGGCCGGAATTGGGACTCCATTAATAAGCGCTTCAAAAACAATCGTGCTACCCCAATAGCCTACAGAAGGCGGGCCTACTGTAAGACTGTATTTGCCGTTTTCGACCACTGCAAATTGTGTCTGGAAAGTTGCTACAGTCGCAAAGATCTCCATACCGTCCGGAGCTATAGTCCCACCTATATAAACATTCCCCAAGAATGTATTTGGAAAGGGCGGAGCATTTGAAGCGTCGGCTGACGCTATTCTAGTTGGCGTAGGCCTTAAGGTAGGTAGAGGAGTGGGCGTAGGGGTTGGAGTAGGCAAAGGAATAGGAGTGGCAGTTGGTGTTGGTGCCGCTGTCGGTGCCGCTGTCGGTGCCGCTGTCGGTACCGCTGTCGGTACCGCTGTCGGTGCTGCTGTCGGTGCCGCTGTCGGTGCTGCTGTCGCTACTGGTTCTGGGGCTTTAGTAGTTGGGGTGGGGGTAGCAACATAGATATAAATTTTCTCTACAATCTTTTCGATGATAATAGGGGTTGGGGTAGGCGAAGGAGTTGATGTTGCAGTCGGTATAGGGACGGAAGTAGCTGTGGGGGCCGGATCACCTTGATCCTGAATTTTTTCGTCCCCTCCACACATAACAAGACCTAGAACACCCACCAAAAGGCCGAAGAGTGCAATTAGTTTTCTATAGTTCAACGTTACCATTCGTAGTTACATGTTCCGAGATCGGGTCTTAAGTATATTAAACAATTGCTCCAAGTTTCTAGACAAATTGGACGAAGTTCCAGCGATTTACATAACCTATTCGATTTTATCCTTGCTTTTCTGACACGTGGTTTCTTACTTGCGCAGGGGGTAGTTTAACCACGATATAATATCGCTTAGCACATAATAAGCACTAAGCCGAGTCGGATCATCCCCAATAGTCTCAGCTTTTTCTATTACGTTATTCATTTGATCAACAACCCTCGGGCCAATTTCAAGCAATCCTTCGCTGCCTGATGCAGCCCATTTCGCCAATATATATTTAGTTAATGCTCCGACGGAAATGTTCGTCGCCCGACTCATTCGATCTATGGTAATCATTGGGTCAAGTCTAGAATAGGCTACCACTTCTGCCTTAAAATTGGCATGTTGATCATTAGCTTCCCATGTATCAAGGTATCCTTCCAATGTAATTTGCCGAGATATCACTTTTGCCTCCAAGATGAATGCTATGGGCCACGACCCCATACGTTCCTTGTACCAATATATTTTCTCAAAGACTGGCACCTAACCAATACTAAAGTCATGAATTATTATATGATGTTCTAGACATCAATCCCATGTATGGAGAAGTTGCATGATAGTTATTAACCCTCGCGTTGACATATTGGATCCTGCCTTAATTGAATCTTATTGTAAAATCGCCCCAGCGTCCTTAGGGCATGCGCTGGATTCAGGGCTGGACTCGTCCATAAATGCTGTTTGGAAACCAGTAAAGTTAGTTGGCCGTGCATTGACCGTACAAGCCTATCCTCAAATTGATACGGCGGTATCAGAAGCATTAGCGATCGCCCAAAAGGGTGATGTTTTAGTCATGAATCGATCCGGAGAGTCTCGAATCGCCAATTGGGGAGAATTTGCTGCTATCGGGGCTCTTGAAGTTGGAATAATCGGCGTGGTAACTGACGGGCCGGCGACAGACCAAGTAGCACTGCGTCAATTAAAGTTTCCAACCTTCTCCTGTGGCACGTCGGCAGTTACCATAAAGAGAACGGGTATCACTGAGGGTGGAGTAAACGTCCCCGTCACAGTTGGCGGTGTGGTGATTTCCCCAGGAGATTTAATTTTGGCTGATGAAGACGGAGTGATCACAGCAACTCCAGACCAAGCAGCGTTACTCTTGCCTTTCTGCCAGGAAATGGAGGCTCGAGAGATTTGGATGCGAAAAGAATTAAAATCGAACAGAAATTTATCGGATCTAAGAAAAGCGTGGCCCCTACCGATTCCTCCAAATAGAATCTAGCTCATCTAGTATCACGATGAATGGCCCCTCCTTTAAGAACCAACTTGATGTTCTTCTTAGATTTAAGTATGCGGATGTCCTTAAGAGGATCTCCTTTGACTGCTAGCAAATCGGCCAATTTGCCTTTTTCTATAGTACCTATATCCTTCTCCCAGCCAAGACATTGGGCAGCTATTCCCGTTGCCGCTAGAAGTACTTGCTTCGTATCCAATCCTGCCTCATTAACCAAGCATTCCAGTTCGCCCGCGTTCGGGGGATGTCCCCATCCCCCAGAATCCGTCCCAGCCACTACTTTAACCCCTGCGTCCTGAGCTTGTTGAACGCTTTGTATATGGTCATTGTAGAGTGTTCTAGCGCGGATTTTTACTTCCTGTCTAACATTATCTCGATGAAAAACATAAACCAAAAGGGTTGGAACATAATAGATGTTTTGTCCAGCCATTATGGAGAACAGCTCTGGATCCCTATTTAAGTATGTACCATGTTCTATACTATCAACACCAGCCTCTACGGCTTGACGCAACCCGGGTCCACCTAGCGCATGGCACATGACACGTCTGCCTTGTTTATGGGCCTCATCAACTAATGCCTCGAGTTCGTCTTTATTGAACTCTCTATCTAGAGGACCATGCCCATCTCTAGAACTAGCTCCTCCAGTGCTTGCGCACTTTATTACATCGGCACCCAAACGACACATTTCTCTGACTTTGGTCCTCACCGCATCTGGTCCGTCTGCGACCCCGCTTGGCAAAGTCAAACTTGTTGGTCGAGGACAACAATGAAATGACGGTGTTCGAATATCGGACAATCCTCCAGTTGGGGAAATTAGGCTAAGGGACAGGGACAGCCTCGGGCCCGGAATTAGACCTTCAGAGACAGCCCTTTTGAAGCCAATATCCAGGCCTCCTCCATCACGAACCGCCGTATAGCCCATATCCAATACTTCCTCTAAAACATTAGCGGTCCTTATGTGTCGATAGCTATTTGGGGCATCTAATTCCCAGCGATCCATAAGGGCATAGTCGTTGTGGCCGAGATGATCGTGGACATCAATAAGTCCAGGCAGCAACGTCAGTCCTTTCAGATCAAACACCTCGGCTTCGGCTGGAAAGCTGATAGATGGCGCAACTCCTACTTCCAATATCCGGTCATTTTCTACAATAACGACCGCATTTTCCAAAGGCTGCGCCCCAGTGCCATCGAACAATGTTGCCCCGGTCAATACTTTCATGGATCACTACCTCTCAGCCAACTAAACCAAACTTAGAGATGAGATTCAGCGCTGTCAAGCACTATTGCTTGTTATACTCAGAAAGTCCCTCCTTTAAGCGCAGCAGTCTATACGGTATAATTACCCTTAATCTAGATTCTTGAGGTATACCACGTGCGCATTCTTTTCCTGGAAGATGTTACAAACGTCGCATTGGCCGGCGAGATTAAAGAAGTAAAAAGCGGCTTTGCCCGGAATTATCTGCTTCCCAAGGGACTGGCTACAATTGCTACACCTGACCAGATCCGAAGAATTGAAAAGATTCAAAAAATAGCTGGGGAAAAGCGTTCAGTCGAGACAAAAGAAGCCACATCCATAGCCCAAAAAATCGATGGTGCCACCCTGGCTTTGTCCGGACGAGTCGGACCTACAGGCCAATATTATGGGTCTATCTCGATCGCGGCTATATTAGAGCACCTAAAGGAATCCACAGGACAAACCGTGGAAAGACGCATGGTAGAACTGAATGAGTCTATTAAACAGCCTGGTTCATATGAGATAAACATCCAACTTCTTCAGAACGTTTCTGCCTCTATCAAAATTGTGGCTAGCGCGGAAGGCAAAGATGACCTTCCATTCGAGGAGGCTGTTCCTGGTGTGGCAGAGATTTACGAATCCGATGACGAGGAGATTGCCTTAGACGCCGAAGCAAATAAAGATGACGTTTCATTGGCCTCTTCTAATAAACCAGCAGCGATTGATGAACAGTCGGATGAAACTAAAATATTTGCAGAAGAATAAGTCAGCAGAACAACAAAACCCAATGCCAGGCCCCTAATCAACTGTCTGGAAAACATAGTCTTGTAACCTTAAAACGATATCACTTACGGTTGAGAACAAAGGCTTGGCCGTGGCTGGAGGGCCGTGTACCAAGAGCGATTACAACCTCACGACATCGAGGCAGAAGAGGCAGTGATTGGGTCACTCCTCATCGATCCTGACGCCCTTTTAAAGGCGCTCCCTATCCTCAAACCAGAGGATTTTTATCGAGAGCGTAATTCATTTTGCTACCAAGCCTGCTTGCGTCTCTTCCAACGTGGCGAGGCTATTAATCAAGTTACAGTTACACATGATCTTAACCTACAAGAACGCCTGGATGTCATAGGAGGAGCAGCATATCTAAGTCATCTCGTTTCTTCTGTGCCGACATCATTACATATAGAACATTACGCTCGCATAGTCTCAAGAACTGCCACGATGCGCCGATTAATCAGCGCAGCCTCCCAAATATCGGTTCTCGGCTATGATGGGACTGCAGATGAAGATGGCACATTATCTCACGCCGAAGACCTCCTTTTCAAAGTACGATCGAGTCAGTCCTCCAGAGAATTTGTTTCCATTAGGGAAGTACTAGATCAATTCCTCGAAGATCGCTCCACCCTAACGGAGTCTTCAGATTCCGCCTCAACACAAATCATGTCTGGTTTTGACCAACCTCACCCTCACCCTAACCCTAAA
>CAJXDJ010000047.1 GCA_913052045.1 uncultured Dehalococcoidia bacterium | reverse complement strand
CGGCGTAGGGGTAGGGGTTGGTAGCGGTGTAGGAGTTGGGGTCGCGGTGGGAAGAGGGGTGGGGGTCGCAGTTGGTAGAGGAGTGGGCGTGCTAGTAGGGACAAGAGTTGCCGTGGGTATCAAGTCCATAGATGGCATGGGTAGGGCTGTAACGGACACAGGGGTCGGGGTCGGGGTCACGAATACAATCTTCTCTACCTCTACCAGCACTTCCACCTCTACAATCTTCTCTACCTCTACCGGCACTTCCACCTCTATAATCCTCTCTATTACTGTCGGCATAGCTACCGGTTCCTTTTTCCGGCTTTTTGTCCCAGTGTCTGCCATAGTAGGGGGAACTATGTCTACCATCCAATCTCCATCTGCGGTTACTTGAAGCAAAAACTTTGCTTCCTTGTCTATGCTCAGTATCCTGGACCCAGAGAAGTGACCCTCTTCTTGTATCAATTCGCTGACCATTCCACCATTCTCATCAAACATCACCACTTCGAAGCTCTTATCCCCTGAATGCTCGAATTTGACGATCCACAAGCCTTTTGATAAAACAAAAAGTGAAGTGGCTTGCATTCCCGATCCCTCCAAAAATACCGCCTTTACATCGGGATTCAATTCGGCGGGTCCTGTGGTTGCCGGCTTAACCATATTGCCTTCACCAGCATCGGAGGTCTCTGACGATTCTGACTCCATTGAAGTCGAATTGCTGGGAGTTAGGACGAGTAAACACGGGTCTATTTCAATTTCAGTAAACATAAAATCATCAATGTCTTTTATAGTGCCCCTGATAATGCCCACGTCGCCTTTTATAACAGTTTGCAATCTTTCTATCATAACGGGATTCGCCTTCTCGAATTTGCACACAGCACCAGACATCTGTAACAAGTCTGAATCTAAAGGAAGAATTTTGATGTCCCCATCGTGTATTTCTTCTACTATTCCCTGCATTTCAACAAACTGGCCCTTATATTTGCTGTCCATAGCAACCTCATTCTGGTCACGCATATCCAACAATTCTCTTAAGTTAACTATTAATGGATCAGGGTCAGGCGTCGGCGTTGACTC
The DNA here is from genome assembly GCA_913052045.1 of uncultured Dehalococcoidia bacterium. Lineage (GTDB taxonomy): Bacteria > Chloroflexota > Dehalococcoidia > Lucifugimonadales. Next base: position 5,636 of record CAJXDJ010000047.1, on the reverse strand, counting down.
GCCACAACCTACCAAGATAATCGTTATAGAAATTGCGATTAAATATATTTTCTTAAGCAACATAGACAAATCCTGGGGTCCTAATGACCCGAAAGCCACCTAAATCAGGGTTACTCCTTTGTAGAGATCCAGCATAAGATCGAGGAGATCTTATACCTATCGAAATACTATTTCCACTAAACCAACAGTTTATAGTACATCTGTTAACATATAGTCCAGCAAGAATGAAGTTTATTTTAATAAGATTATTATCACGAATCCATAGCAATATCCTCCAGCTTTCGCGTGGAAGAATTGGCAGTCAGCTCGGAACAGTGCACATCCTCCTGTTAACAACTATTGGTAGAAAGACTGGCCAAAAGCGAAGTGTTCCCCTCGCTGCTATATCCTACGGAAACAATTTTATCGTGGTAGCTTCGTTCGGTGGCAACCCCAAAAACCCCAGTTGGTTCGTAAATCTCAAACACAACCCCTCGGTCACCATACAAGTTGGCACTAAAATCCAGAAGGCCGATACTTGGATCGTTGAAGCAGCTGACAAAAGATATGAATCCTTCTGGACTTTAGCCCTAAAGACACATAATGGGTTCGCAACCTATAGGAGGAACGCACCCCGAGACATTCCTCTTGTGCTAATTAGCCCCCACCCCACCCACAATTACCCATAATCTGCAGTTCTGGTGGGCCGTCAGGGATTCGAACCCTGGACACCCGGATTAAAAGTCCGGTGCTCTAACCAGACTGAGCTAACGGCCCTAGAGACACAGTCGCCTATTCTATCGCCCAAACCCTTGTCTTTCAACGAAAACATCTTTTTAGCACCAACGCAATTTCATCTCACCTGATGTTCTTGATCAAAATGTGGGGATCGTTCGTGAAGATTGAATATCTTAAACGGAACCCATCGATCGACAGGTTTGTCATACCGGATAAGTCCTAGAAATTGTCCGCACTCGGTATAAATTCTATATGTATCCAGGTGGCCAATTCTCTGGCCTTGGATCGGCAAGAACACGGCCTGGCCGTTACGAAGGAGCTGTGCCGTCCTCTCACTTGCGATTGTGCTCTTATATGAAAGCAACAGCGAATCTAAAGACTGAAGAAAGTTTCTCCAGTTTCCTGCATAAGCCTCTTTTTCAAACTCCTCCAGAGACATTGCCCCATCTATACTCAATGGCCCGGTTCTAGTCCTTTTTAGATATGCAACATGTGCCCCACAACCCAATTCTTGACCAAAATCATGTGCTAGAGAGCGCATGTAGAGCCCTCTTCCACACTCTGTTTTTATGGTTAGAAAAGGCAACGCGAATCCCACGATATTTATATCATGGACATCTACTAGTCGCGGTTCTCGTTCTACTTCTATCCCTTGTCTCGCAAGCTGATAAAGCCGCTTGCCTCCTATTTTTAAAGCACTGTGCATGGGGGGAGTTTGGGGGAAAGTTCCTCGGAATTTTTCCAACGCCTTTTCTATGGTATCTCGTGATAAATGGGAGTATGTCGTTTCTTCTGACGCTACACCCTCTGAGTCATATGTGTCTGTTGTCACACCCAACCTAATGGTCATTGTGTATTCTTTTGTTTGACTCACTAAGAGCTCCATCAGCCTCGTTGCCTTACCAAAACAGATTGGCAACACGCCCTCGGCCAAGGGATCTAACGTGCCACCATGGCCCACCCCCTTCTTTTTACCAGTAGCTTGCTTTACCCTACGCACAACGTCCATGGAGGTCATCCCAGATGCCTTATCAATGATCAAGAATCCATTTGTCGGGGATTCCTTGGCCTTCATTTGTTGAGTCATATTAATTGTCTTCAGTATGTTGCAAGCTGTTCATTACCTGAAGAACCATAGCTCCTTTCTCCAAGGGATCTTCCAATTTAAACTCTAAGTTCGGGACGTGCCTTAAAGAGACAACATCTGCGATCGCTTTTCTGATAAATCGCGACGCAGATGTTAGCCCTGCTAACGCTTGTATTTTCTCTTTGTATTGACCCAGAACGCTTACAAAAACTTTAGCATTGGTGAGATCAGGCGAGGTCTCAACCTTCACTATACTAATAAAACTTTTCGTCCGTGGGTCCTTGAGCTGACGCTGGACAACTAAACTTATTTCCTGTCGCAACAGTTCATTTACTCGCTGCATTCGTCTCGTCATAGGAACCTTTCCTTGTCAGGCTTTACTAAAACAGAGCCGGATTTAAATACTATATCTTGGCCTTCTCTCTACGATAGACCTCCAAGGTATCCCCTTCCTCGAAATCATTAAAGTTGCCAACACTTATTCCGCATTCAAAACCAACTCCCACTTCGTTGGTATCCTCTTTAAATCGCCGCAGGCTAGAGATAGTGCTTTCATGCACTATCTTACCGTCACGTTTTATTCTTACGTAACTACCTCTGGTGATCCTTCCATCGTCCACGATACAACCAGCGGCATTCCCCGTTTTCCCTGCCTTGAATACTCCTCGGACTAGCGCTCTCCCTGTGACATGCTCAAGATATGTGGGTTCTAATATGCCCTTGAGTGCTTTCTCCACATCTTCAATGAGTTTATAGATAATATTGTAAGACCGTATTTCAATGGATTCTCTGGCAGCTGTTTCTTCTACCCCGGGTTCCGTCCCTATATTAAAAGCCAGAATAATCGCACTAGATGCATTAGCTAAGAGAATATCTCCCTCGTTAACCCTTCCTGTACTAGCGTGCAGAATGGTGATTTTAGCTGCTGGGCTATCAAGCCTAAGAAGGGCCCCACTGGCTGCCTCGACACTTCCTTGAACATCTGCTTTAAGAATAAGATTCAATTCTTTCGTGGCGCCACCAGCGATTCCACTCATTACCCCTTCCAATGTCATCGCTCGCAACAATTTTTGATCTTCTACCTGTCGACGTTTGTTTTCCTCCACCACAGATCTAGCTGATCGTTCATCAGTTGTTGCATAAAATTTATCGCCCGCTTGTGGCAAAGTTCCAAAGCCCAGTATTTCTACCGGAACCGATGGGCCTGCTTCCAATATCCGTTTCCCTTTATCGTTAACCAGAGCGCGCACCTTTCCATATACTATGCCTGCTACAATATTATCTGTCACCCGAAGTGTCCCCGCTTGGACCAAAACAGTCGCCAGTGGGCCCTTGGTTCTGTCAAGCTTAGCCTCAATCACAACACCAGACGCTAACCCATCAATGTTCGCTTTGAGTTCTGCGATTTCGGCTACAACCAGTATATTTTCTAATAAATCATCAATCCCGGTATTTTCTTTGGCAGATATCGGCACTCCTATAACGTCTCCACCCCACTCCTCCAAAACTAAGTTATGCTCGACCAGTTGTCTTTTCACTGCATCTGGGTTGGCATCCTGTCTATCCATTTTATTAATAGCCACTACAACTGGTACGTTTGCGGCTTTTGCGTGATTGATTGCCTCAATTGTTTGGGGCATTACCCCATCGTCTGCAGCTACTACTAAGACTGCTATATCGGTAACTTGGGCCCCACGTGCCCGAATAGCCGTGAAGGCTTCGTGCCCTGGCGTATCTAAAAAGGTAATCTTTTGATCCTTGTAGTCTACTTGATACGCTCCTATATGCTGGGTGATGCCTCCGATCTCTCTTTCCGCCACACGGCTGTTTCTGATCGTATCTAGAAGAGTTGTTTTGCCGTGATCTACATGACCCATTATAGTTACGACCGGGCTTCTCTCAGGAGCATTCTCGCCTTGATCTCTTTTCTCTAACGCCTCTAAGCTGGTTTTTCTGGACTTTTTTTCCTGCACCGGAACGAGTCCGAACGCTGGGACTACCGTCGCCGCGAGGTCATAATCAATAACTTGATTTATTGCAGCCATTACCCCATTTCTCATTAATTGTTTAATGACGTCAATGGGACCCACTCCCATGATTTCCCCAAGGTGTTTTACCGTGATCGTTCCAGGTATAACTACCTCTTCCGAATTGCTTTTTCGTGTGTTTCCACGCCGACTCCTTAATTCCTTTTCTGCGGTTGGTTCCGGTTCTTTCTTAGTAGTCATGGCTCTATCTCCTTAAACCGCATCCTATTCTCTTTTATCTGTGCTACTAATAGGTCTTTATCTTCGATACCAATCGTTGTTCGCAACGCTCGTTCTAGATTAGTTTTTATCAAGGTGGAATCAAGGCATTTGCTTGTTAAACATATATATGCACCTCTGCCCGGTTCCGTTCCAGTGGCATCCAAAGACACAGTTCCCTCCGTTGTCCGCACCACTCTACAAAGCATCCTTTTGTTTGCTTTCCGTCTGCAAATTAAGCACGTTCTTTTAGGTAAAGTTTTGTCCACATCTACTCAACCTCTATTTCGTTCCACCAACTTTTCGTTTAGTTCTTATCGCTTTTTTCCCCCGTCCGCCACCCCCACGACGTTTTTTCCCAACTTTTATGTCTTCCATAAAATCTTCTGCAAACCGTATCTTGCCGGCATCCGGAGTAAGTAGTGGAGTCTGCCATACCTCTTCACCAAACCCCTTAAACTCCTCTACTTCTTCCTCTACTACTTCTTCCTCTTCTTCTTCTTGAAGGCTTAAAGAAGCTAATTCTTCAGGCGTAAGAGTGGCTTCAATTGGAGTCTCCACAGTTTCTTCCTTTGAAAGCTCGGTTCCTTCTTCTGCCATGAGCTCAGCCAAAGTTTCTTCCAAAGCAGGCTTAGCCTCTTTTTCAGCATCTTGGTTTCCCGCGACAGGCGTCTGGGGCAGCACCTCTGCTTCCAATTCGGCCATCAAGGTCGCTTCTTCCTGCTGTAGGCTAGTTTTTTCCTCAGCTGTTTCAACTTCTAGTTTTATTTGAGCCTTCAGCGTCTCCCATTCAGCCATTCCTTTAATATCTAGATGCCAACCGGTCAGCTTCGCCGCAAGCCTTGCATTCTGACCTTCTTTACCTATTGCTAGGGAGAGCTGGCGTTCTGGTACCACCACTACAGCCGTTTGTTCTTTCGAATTCGTCTCCACATGAACTACTTCGGCTGGACTAAGCGCGTTAGTAATAAATCTAGTAAGATCGCGATCCCATCGAACAACATCAATTTTCTCGCCTTGGAGTTCGTTGACGATGTTTTGAATTCGGTTGCCCCTCATACCTATACAAGATCCCACTGGGTCTACTCCATCTTGAGTAGCTACCACCGCTACCTTACTCCGAGAGCCTGCTTCCCGAGATATAGATTTTATCTCAACTATACCGTTATATACTTCTGGAACCTCCAACTCAAACAGACGCCTTAAGAGGTTTTTATTAGAACGTGAGACAAGGATTTCTGGGCCTTTAGGACTGCGCCGAACCTCCATAACGTAAACCTTAAGTCGTTGACCTCTTCGATATCTTTCCGTTATAACTTGCTCATCTGGCGGAATGACAGCTTCTGCCCTACTAAGTTCAAGCGTAACACCCCTGATCGGGTCTATCTGCCCAATAACACCAGAAATTATGTCTTCCGTTCTTTTGGTGAATTCTTCAAATACTTTTTCTCTTTCCGCTTCCCGTAACCGTTGGAGCACTACCTGTTTAGCTGTCTGTGCCGCAATACGGCTAGCCTGATGTGATAGGCCATCTGTCTCGATCATTTCGCCAATCACAGCGTCATTCTTTATTTTTATTGCTTCTT
>CAJXDJ010000046.1 GCA_913052045.1 uncultured Dehalococcoidia bacterium | reverse complement strand
GGGGTGTTTCATTCCCAAACTCCGGTTTACTTACAAGACAGAGCAGAACCTCTAATATAACCATCAATAAGAGACGAGATCGTCTTTTAGCGTTAGTTAGTCAAACGATATTATAGATTATGATATGTGGGATTGACTTGTCATGTGCTCTTACAGATTCATGCAATCCTGATGAAAGAATTGTACATTCTCATTCAGTGTTACATTTTGGAACATTTGGCATTACAACACTGTGATAATTGATGCTGTTTACAAACAGCATCATGTGATTGAGCGCGACGAAGCCCTGACTGATTACTGGTTACTGGCTACTGGTTACTGGCTACCGGTTACTGGCTACCGGTTAACCGGTTACCGGTTAACCGGTTTTTGCCGAAAAAGGGCCGGTTAACCGGTCCATGTCTGTCAAGTGGGTGTGTAGGTGTGTGTATTACATCACATCACATTCTGTATTATGTTTTGAGTGATTCACTCTTTTCATGTTCCAGAAAATTTAATAGTCAATGTATGCGTGAATGATATTTTTAACCCTATGGGCTGAAAGGACCATGTTGAATTTGCTGTATTTGTACATGAGTCAGTCTCTTACTTCTCCCTTTAAAGTCCTGTGAACACACAATAGTTAAGACATGACATCCACACACAGGAGGTTACCGTTTCGAATAGAGGCACCACTCCTTCTAACATTTATCCTTATCTTACTTCTCCCTTAAAGTCCTGCAATTTTCTCGATTGGTATGATTTTAGCTATTTTCGGGGGTTTTTTTGTACAACAAAAATATGTGTTGAGACTGACTGAAACACTTAGAAGTAAAAAAAATTGGTGTAAACATTCTATAATGAGAATACTGCAAGGCATTATTAATAAAAATATAATATTTCATATTTTTCCTCAATTATAGGGGTTCAATTGTACAATTTTCCCGATTTTGGTACGATTTAAGCTATTTTCGGGGGTTTTGTATACAAAAAACATTTACTTTATTGAAGGATTGAAAACCTTGGCATACGAAATCGCGGAACAGATGGAGCCATTGCCTGCCCATATTATAGTTCCAATAGGAAATGGATCTATATATCAAGGTATGTACAAGGGATTTCGCGAAATGTTTGAGGCCAGAGTGATAGATGCTATTCCTCGCCTTCATGGAGCGCAAACAGAAGAGACCCAGCCGTTCGTAGCAGCATTTGAAAATAATGAATGGTCTCCAAAATCGGACTACACGGTGAGTCTTGCTAACGGCATAGGGGTTAATTATCCACCACGCCTCAAATCTTTGGTAGAGATAGCGAGAGAAACCGATGGGAGGGTAGTAGCTGTTTCTGAAACTAAAATTCTCAGTTGGCAAAAGGAATTAGCGAGCCTTGAAGGACTAATTGTGGAACCAACGTCAGCTGTGGTTATGGGTGCGGCCGAAAAATTGATAGGCCAGGGATTTATTAAGGTAGATGATGTAGTTCTACTTCCCCTAACAGGATTTGGAATAAAAGAAGCTATCCCCGGTACTAATATCTAATCGAATGGATCCATCCGTCCAATTTAGAGCGTTTATTATTGAGACATTTGACCAGCCCCGCGGGAAACGGAGATCGGCTAGGGGATCGTTATATGTCTGCAGAGGTTAATTACCGCATTGGTGTAGATGTTGGTGGTACGTTTACGGACGTTGTTTTAGTAGGGGAGAATAGTAAACTGTTCGTAAAAAAGCTGTCTTCCACCCCAGATCGTTATGACGACGCAATAATTGATGGGATTATCAGTATTCTTAACGAAGCAGGTGTTTTGGCCGTTCAAGTAAAGGAAGTATGCCATAGCACTACAGCAGCAACGAATGCCGTTTTAGAACGCAAGGGTGCAAGAGTTGGCCTAATTACTACCAGCGGATTTCGTGATGTTTTGGAACTTAGGCGACTCAGAGTTCCAACGTTGTATGATCTTTTCTATACACCCCCCGAGCCGCTAGTCCCAAGGTACCTTAGATTCGAGATACAAGAACGCGTAAGTGCTCAAGGTAAAATTCTCAAAGGGGTGGATCTTCAAGAATTGTTGGGTATCGTCAACGACCTTGTAAATGAGGGAGTAGATTCAGTGGCGATTTGTTTAATTAATTCCTTTACAAACCCTGAAAATGAACAAGTGATTGGTAACTTTATAACTGAAAGGTTTCCGAAGCTATTTGTGACTATATCTGCTGATGTAATTCCTGCAATCAGGGAGTTTGAAAGGACGAGTACTACTGTAGCCAATGCGTATCTTATGCCATTTATGCATGGTTATATTAATTCTCTGAGAAAACGTCTGTCAGCTATGGGCATTAAAGCGCCGATCTCAGTAATGCAATCCAGCGGAGGTATGATAACTTCTCAAATGGCTGCAGTTAAGCCAATATTCGCGTTGGAATCTGGTCCCGTAGCAGGTGTGGCCGGAGCCACATATTTATCAAGGAAAATGAATCTGCCACACTTGCTGACATTTGATATGGGTGGAACGACAACCAAGGCTGCAGTTATTGAAAATGGCAATCCTCACAAATCCGGAGAATATGAGATTGGAGCTCCCATATCCAGAAGTAGCAGGTTAGTGAAGGGAGGAGGATATCTGCTAATGGTCCGAGCGGTAGACGTAGCAGAAGTTGGTGCTGGTGGAGGTAGTGTTGTCTCATTGGATAAAGGAGGATCATTCCAGGTTGGGCCTAGGAGTGCTGGCGCCGTGCCTGGCCCGATTTGCTATGACAGAGGTGGCCAAGAACCTACAATCAGTGATGCGAATATTTTACTAGGATATTTGAATCCAGAATTCCTATTGGGAGGGGCCTTAAAGGTCAACTTGGAAGATACTCGCCGAATATTTGAGGCTAAAGTATCCAACCCCTTGAAATTAGGATTGCATGAAGCAGCGTTTGGGGTTCACCGAGTCGCGAATGCCTCGATGGCTAGGGCTATGAGATCTGTTACCACCGAACGGGGTCGGGATGTGCGCGACTTCACGATGGTTGCTTTTGGCGGAAGTGGTCCATGTCATGCTGCCTCTTTGGCCACTCTGTTGGGTATACGAAGGATAATTGTACCAGCATCACCCGGTCTTTTTAGTAGTTTGGGATTGTTGGCAGCGGATCAAGAGCACGAATTTGTTCGGAGCTTAATGATGAGTAGGAACATCCCTTATGTTGAAGAATTAGAAGATCAATTCATGCTTCTAGAGCAACAATCTCTTAGAACGTTTCAGGTTGAAGGGTACGAGGCATCTAATATAAGTTTCACCAGATATGCTGATGTTCATTATGTCGGGCAAATTCACGAATTGACTATTCCGATCCCGGATTTGACACCGTTCAATAAAATAAAGGAATTATTTGAAAAAGAGCATGAGCGGACGTATGGCTACAGATCTGTTAATGAACAAATAGAGGTGGTGAATATCAGAGTTATAGGACGACAGATAACCCCTATAGTTAGACAAACCGACCTAACGACTATTGGGCCGTCTTTGTACAATTATGCGGAAAATAAGCCGGATAGAAAAGCCTATTTTGGTGAAGGATGGGGCTTGATTGAGGTTCCAGTTATTTCTCGATACGATGTGGGCTTGCAATATCGGGCGGGCCCGGCAATTATTGAGGAGTATGACACCACCATAGTTATTCCACCGGATTGGTCTGTGAAAAGAGATTCGTATTGGAACTTAATAATGGAGTTGGAGAGCTGAATGTTCGACAAAACACTCGATCCAGTCACATTTGAGGTAATTCGCAATGCTCTCCACTCAATTACTGATGAAATGATGATTACCATTCAACGGACAGGTCGTTCTCCTACAACGACCCAAGCATTTGATTTTTCTGCTGCTTTGTGTGACAGCGATGGCGATGTTTTGGATCAGGGTTTAGCTATACCAATACACATGGGTGGTATACCAGATGCGGTACGGGCATGTATAGCTAAATTCAAGGGACGAATTTATTCTGGGGACGCAATTATACTTAACGATCCGTATTCTGGAGGGTTGCACTTACCCGATATTTTTTGTATTTACCCCATATTCCATTCGGAAAAACTATTCGGGTTTTCTGTAACAGTAGTCCACCACATGGATGTAGGAGGACGTGCTCCTGGTAGTATGGCTCACGATTCAACTGAAATTTATCAGGAGGGTCTTCGTATTCCACCAACGAAACTAACAGAAAGGGGTGTGCTGAGTGAAGTCCTTACCGATTTGATTGAATTAAACGTGAGGACACCAGAAGTTGTTCGGGCGGATCTCTCTGGTCAGATCTCCGCGTGTCAAATGGGCGAACGAGGCGTACTTGATTTGATTAATACCTATGGAATGGATGAATTGAAAGAGTATTTGCGAGAATTAATGAATTATAGTGATCGTATAACCCGTCAGGCCATTAGTACATGGCCTGACGGGTTATACGAGTTTACAGACTATTTGGATGACGATGGTCTAGACGACCAGCCGATACCAATTCGGGCAGCTGTAAGGGTTAAAGGAGACTCAGTGCTGGTCGATTTCACTGGATCTGCCCCCCAGACGCGGGGAGCGCTTAACTGTGTTTTGAGTCAAAGCAAGGCCATGGCATACGCAGCGATTCGTTGCGCTATAGGGGAAGATATGCCAAATAATTCTGGGTGTTTTCGTGCGGTCGAAATCATGTCTCCAGAGGGTACAATCACGAATATGAGACATCCTTCTTCTTGTGCTGCTAGAGGAGTTACATCCTTTCGAATTCTTGACGCCGTTCTAGGAGCTTTGGCACAAGTGGTTCCGGATAAAGTTGCAGCCGCGTGTGAGGGAGGCACTTCTACTGGACGATTCGGATTTTCTAAACCGGATGGGACAATTGTGGTTTATTATGATAATGTGTTTGGAACACGTGGTGCCTGGAATGGTGGCGATGGACGAGGAGGGGTAGCCAGTATAGCTGCTAATGTATCAAATGTTTCTGTGGAAGTTTTAGAGTCTCAAGTCCCTTTAAGGATCCGTCGTTATGGATTAGTTGTTGACTCCGGGGGCCCAGGGAGATATCGCGGTGGACTTGCTCAGGAACGAGAATGGGAAATTTTAGCTGATGAGGCTACGGTCACATGGCGTTCTGACCGACGTAAATTTCGACCTTATGGATTGGCTGGCGGTCATTCGGGTAGTGGTTCGAGAAGTGTTCTCAATCCAGACAACCAGGCAGAATTATTGCCTACTAAGATAAATACCAGACTGACCAAAGGAGACATATTTTTCCACCAGAATGCGGGTGGTGGTGGCTATGGCTCTCCCATGGACAGAGAACAGAAACAGGTTTGGTGGGATTGGCGCAATGGCAAAGTGACCGCTAGGCATGCCAAAGAGGTCTATGGCGTTGTCATAGATGAACGAACTGGACAAATCAACGAAATAGAAACACGTAATCTCAGATCCAATCCAAATTAACTATTTCCAGAGGATTTGAATCGAAGGCTGGTATCGTGTGGGTCCCCACGCCTTTCTTAAGATTTAATAGAATTAAACTCTACAATTGTCGACAGGGCATTTTTGATAAAGTAGTTGACTGAACTCCAGATAGTTTTCTTGACCCCGATACTTGAGCTGTCTACAATCGGCTGCAAAATTACCTGGGAGAACCTATATGGTAAGAATGATGGGGAAAAATGCTATGGTGGAAATGCTTAGACTCGAGGGAGTGAAATACGTATTTGGGAACCCTGGGACGACAGAGCTTCCATTAATAGACGCTCTACAGGATGCGCCTGATATCAAATATATATTGACTTTATTTGAAGGTGTGGCTGCCGGGATGGCAGATGGATGGGCTAGGATTAGCCAGAAGCCCGCATTTATGAACTTCCATATTTCCGTTGGCGTATCGAATAGCATTGCTGTGATGTATAACTCTTGGAGGGGTGGGACGCCGATGGTTATCACAGCAGGTCAGTCCCATTCTAGCCTTCAACTTCACGAACCGACCTTATATTCCAACATGGTCAATGTTATGAGGGAATATACCAAATGGTCGGGTGAAATTGTCGTTCCTGAGGACATACCTTCCATATTGCGTAGAGCTTTCAAAATAGCTAGTACTCCTCCCACCGGTCCAGTTTTCGTATCAATAGCATGGGACGCTTTTACTGGCGAAGCTGAGATGGATTTACGTCCTTCTATTAACGATTATTATAGTATTAGACCTGATTTAGGGGCTATAGAGAAAGCTACTACTATTCTGGGCCAGGCTGAGAGGCCTATTATTATAATTGGTGATCGCGTGGCTCAGTCGGTGGGAGCGCCTTCTTACGTAGGTAAAATCGCGGAGCAATTGGGTGCTGGGGTATTTGCTACCAGCTATTCCGAGGTTCATATGCCAAATTCTCATCCCCACTATATGGGGACTTTCGACGTTAGTTGGCTGCACAGCGCAATGCAGCGACGTTTGAACGAGGCCGATGTGATCTTGGCCATAGGTACTGACCTTTTGACTTCCTCTATTCCCATACCAGAACCTGCGTTGGCAGATAAAGTACAGGTGGTACATCTAGACAGTAGTCAATGGGCAATTCAACGCTCTTTCCCTGCAGTAGTTGGGTTGTGGTGTGATATAAGGACTGGCTTAGATGAACTTACAGGTGCTCTGGATGCAGAGATGTCTGGCAGTCAGAAACTAGCCGCTCAACAACGATGTAAATTAGTGGTGAAAGAACAAATTATTAGAAGCATTTAATGACA
>CAJXDJ010000045.1 GCA_913052045.1 uncultured Dehalococcoidia bacterium | reverse complement strand
GCATTGATCAATCCGTAGGGTAGTGAAGAATGAATTCTTATCTCCATAGGTTACAGTAAACCCAAGTTTCCCGTAGAATTCTATGGAATTAGCCATGTTGCTAATGGCTATAGTTATAGCACTGATATGTAATATGGTCATTAGGAAAGGCCCAATTACTGGTGATTTGCATAAGATGCGGTCTCGGACATTATCGCCTACTACCAGCTTATTGACAACAGATTAGCACTACGTGAAAACCTGTTGTCAATATCCTTTTACTAGTGCAATATTTTTAAGTTTGTGTTCGGTGAGGTAGTGAAGTAGACCCTGATTGATCTTGAATAAAATAGACGGTCCTTCATATACGAGGCCAGTATAAATTTGTACGGTGTCAGCCCCTGCTAGAAAAGTTTTTATAGCATCGTCACTTGTGAAAATGCCGCCACATCCATTGATCACTAATCTTAGTCCAATCTCTTGCCTGATTTCCTGTACCATTCTTACCATAGTTTCGAATAAAGGCTTTCCGCTAACACCTCCTGAACCTACACCTAAACGTTTGTCCTTCACGGGGATGGTATTAGCGACGGAAAACCCGTCGATTCCTTCTTCGAGAGAAGCTTTAATTATTTGAAAAGTGAGGTGTTGTGATTCGCTGTCGTAATAGGGAGGCAGCTTTACGAACAGGGGCTTATTTCTAGCCCGGTTGATGTTTTGGATTAAATTACGGAAGGTTTCGATTTTATGGAATATGCGCAAACCTACCGTGTTTGGTGAACTTATGTTTAATTCCAACCCTTGGACCAAGGGGTCAATAAGTTTAGCGCATTCTACAAACTCCCCCACAGTCAATCCAGATATGCTGATTATCGCAGGGCTCGAAGGGTTTCTCTGGATGTTTCGTACTACCTCTTTTGCTCCAACATTTGGGAAGCCCAAAGCATTTATTAGAGCTTTGTCTTTCGTGTTCCTAAAAAGTCTTGGGTATTTGTTTCCAGGTCTAGGATTTAGGGTGACAGTGCCACCAACGATATATCCAAACCCTAACGATCTAATTCCACTAAGGAAAAGGCAATTCTTGTCGAATCCAGCTGCCAATCCAATTGGGTTGTCCAAACTTATCCCAGCAATAGAAAGCTTCAACCGTTCATCGGTTATGCGGTTGATTGTGTTCCATAACTTCCATATAGAAGCATTACGGAATGCCGTTGTGGTAAACGTATGAGCGGTTTCTGGTGGGAGTTTAAAAAGGAGTGGCCGAATAATATTTTTGTAAAATTCCATACCTAGCCCAAAACCCCAAAATAACTTTGAATAGTACCTATAAAGGCGGCATTTCTATCGCTGTGCCAAAACGCATGGGTTGATTTCACGACATTATTCTAGGTTTCCTATGCTTAACAGTCGAGTGTTTTCGGTTACGAAACAAAAATTGGTGGGCTTCACGTATTAATTCACGGTCTATTTCAAGATTGGCGATAGGCGAGTTGTTACTTGAAGTGGTTCATGTTTAAGAAAATAGTATTCTTGTCTTGATAATGCAATTTGCAGAAAGTGGCAACATAAAAGTAAAATTCAGGTTGCTTGCAAAACTATCGAGTGTTTGTTAAAAATCTACCAAAGGTTTTTACTACGGAGGCAACTGTGACTGGAGAAAAGGCGTTGGCTTTGATGGCTCATCTGATGAGGAGAGCGGGTTTTGGGGCCTCTAAAAGGGAAATAGAGGCGAGAGCCTTGAAAGGCTACGAAACTACGGTGGAAGAATTAGTCGATCCATCTAGCCACGGGATTCCTGGCCTGCACGAGGGGATTTTTTATAGGCATTATACGGGGATAGCAAACCCAGGGAATCCTCTAAATATGAGGGGCAACTTTCTTTATCGTATGATTAATAGTCCGAGGCCCTTAGAAGAAAAAACTACCCTATTTTGGCATCAAGTTTTCGCTACAGGCTACTCTAAAGTCGATAATGGCAATGAACTCTTGCACCAGATTGATATGTTTAGAAAGTTCGGTATGGGTAGTTATAGGGAATTATTAGTCAAATTGGCAAAAAATCCAGCGATGATTTTTTGGCTTGATAATAACGAAAACCATAAACATGCACCCAATGAAAACTGGGGCCGGGAACTGTTAGAGTTATTTACTATGGGACAAGGGCATTATTCCGAGGAAGATGTTAAGGAATGCTCTCGTGCTTTCACAGGCTGGACTATTGGTCGTAAACTACCAAAAAATCCTTACGGAAGATTCTTGTGGGAATTTGACTATAGGTCTGAGGATCATGACGAGGGAGAAAAACAATTTTTGGGTCATACCGGAAATTTTAATGGAGAGGATATTATAGATATAATTGTTGAACAACCAGCTACCAGCAGGTTTTTAGCTAGGCATCTCTATAATTTCTTTGTAGAAGATGAGGTACAGGTGCCCAGTTGGCTGGATATTCCTCCAATGAACCCCGAAGCAATTGATGCTATTGCTAATACTCTTGTAGAAAACCAGTTTGACGTCAGATCAACCCTTAGATTCATTTTCAACTCGGATTTTTTCAAAGATGAAAAGGTATGGTTTAAGAGAGTCAAAAGTCCGGCAGAACTAATAGTTGGTACCCTCAAAGTAGTTGAGGATTACCATTTTCCTAAACCAGGTCTCAGCGAAATTGCGGAAGAGTGTGGTTTTCAGGGGCAGGCGTTGTTGGATCCACCTAGCGTAGAAGGATGGCATACTGGAAAGGAATGGATAGACAGTGGGGCACTGCTTAGACGAATCAATTTCGTTGCCGATCGTCTTTCGGATAAGGATCTTCCTGGTGTTCGGTTAATGGTAGAAGAACTTTGCAAAAAAGGCGATATGTCTTCTAAGGAATTGCTTGATGAATGCCTGGACCGAATGGGCATCCTGCGTTTGGAAAGAGAAACGTTTGACGAACTGATACAACACATGAACAAGAGTGGTACCGAGAACTTGGATAAAACCACACAAGGTGAAGTGGCTCGTGCCGATCTGATTACCGATGTAATGAGATTGATAGCGGCAACTAGGGAATATCAATTCGCGTGATGTATCTGGTCAGGGCTAGGATTAACCTATTTTGGGAAAAGATTTGAAGGAGGGATAATGCAGGCAATTTCAGTTGGTGACAGAGTTTACAATTACAGCCAAACCCTGGGAAGGGGGTCTGATGGAGGAATAGGGTTTAGGAATCCCGTTGATTTGGCTATAAGTCCGGACGGGATCATGTATGTACTTAGCAGAGCGTCTGATGCAAACCAGTGCCAAAGGGTAACTGTGTTGACGACAGAAGAAGAGTTTATTAGTGAGTTTAGTGGCCCGGGAACGGATGATGGACAGTTTATTTGGCCTACCAGTATTGTTATAGATAACGAAGGAATGATATATGTTGCCGATGAGTGGCTGAATCGTATAACAATATTCGATAATTTAGGCAATTTCCACTCGAAATGGGGTAAGCCCGGACACGAGATTGGTCAGCTAAATGGTCCAGCTGGATTGGCGTTTGATTCTAAGGGCTGCCTCTATGTTTCCGAAAATTTGGGCCATAGGATCCAAAAGTTTACTAAAGATGGCGAACATATTAAAACTTGGGGGAACCAGGGGCAATTAGAGGGCGAATTAACCAGACCGTGGGGAATCACCGTAGATTCCGATGATAATATTTATGTGGCGGACTGGTATAACAATAGGGTGCAAAAATTCGATTCAGACGGGCGTTTTATGTCTGTTTTCGGTTCGCAGGGCCCAGGGTTAGATCTTCCTAGTAGTGTGGCTGTGGATCTAGAGGGAGATGTTTACGTTACAAGTTGGTGGAACTGTAAAGTAGAAATATTTAGAAGAGATGGGTCTCATATAACGACACTTTCTGGCAACGCTGATAAATTATCAAAATGGGCCGCAGAATTCTTAAATCAAAATCCCGACTACAGAAAGGCTCGGCAACTTGTCAAAGATTTGGAACCGGAATGGGCTTTCTTCCGGCCAATTGCTATTAAAACTACTGATGATGGTAGGATTTGGATTAGTGAGGACGAGCGTTGGAGAATACAGGTCTATCAAAAGGAACTAGATTGGGAGATACCTATATTAAATCTTTGATTTGATTAACAGGGCCCCTTGGTGTTTTAGTTAAAGAGGGATATTGCCATGTTTCTTAGGTGGCATAGTAGATCGTTTGTTTTGCAACATGTCTAGTGAATTTATTAGATATTCGCGAGTTTCATCTGGGTTGATCACGTTGTCAAGAAAGCCATGGCCGGCTGCTACGTAGGGATTATAATGGGTATCTTTATAGGTTTGGATTAACTTCGCGCGAGTTTCTTCTGGGTTTTTTGCATTGGAAATCTTTTCCTTATATATTACGTTGACGGCACTATCTGGCCCCATAACTGCTATTTCCGCCGAAGGCCAAGAAAGGTTTATATCTCCTCGCAGATGTTTGCTGCTCATCACGATGTATGCCCCACCATATGCCTTTCTGAGTAATACACTGATTTTCGGAACCGTTGCTTCTGCATAGGCGTAGATTAGCTTAGCACCATGCCTGATTATTCCCCCATATTCCTGATCCGTTCCTGGTAAAAACCCCGGTACGTCTATAAATGTTATGATAGGAAGGTTAAAGGCGTCACAAAATCTGATGAACCGAGCGGCCTTTACCGATGCATTGATATCCAGCACACCAGCCAAGTGGTTCGGTTGGTTTGCTACAAATCCGACCGAACGTCCAGCTAGGCGTCCAAATCCAATTACAATATTTAGAGCGTAATCTTTCTGAATTTCCATAAAGTCTTGGTCGTCAATAATGTTTAATAGGACATCGTGGATGTCGTAAGTTTTCGACGATTCATTTGGGACTATATTTAGGAGGTTCGGATTGGTCGGTGACTTTGGTTCAAAGAGTTCCGCAATAACAGGGTCCTCCATGTTATTCGATGGGAGAAAGGTGAGAAGGCGTCGAACTTCCGAAAAGCACTCCTCCTCAGTTTCCAGAACGAAATGAGAGACGCCGCTTTTTGTATTGTGCGCTAATGTCCCTCCTAGTTCTTCATGTGTAACTTCCTCGCCAATCACGGCCTTTATAACATCTGGTCCAGTAATATACATTTGAGCTACGTTGCGTACCATAAATATGAAATCTGTAATCCCTGGAGAATAAACAGCACCGCCTGCGCTAGGTCCTAGTATTACTGATATTTGAGGGATAACGCCTGATGCCTGCGTATTACGAAAGAAGATTTCTCCGTAGGCTGCTAAACTTAGTACACCTTCCTGAATGCGTGCTCCTCCTGAATCGTTTAGCCCTACTATTGGGGCTCCTGTTTTCATCGCCAAATCTATGATCTTACAAATCTTCTTGCCGACTGTGTCTGAAACGGATCCTCCCATAACGGTAAAATCCTGTGAAAACGCAAATATCAGGCGCCCATAAACGTTTCCGTAGCCTGTTACCACTGCGTCCCCTAGTGGTTTTGCTTCACCCTTCCGTTCGTCTGAATGGCTTGTCATGAAGCTATCTATTTCTCGAAACGACCCCTCGTCGAATAGGAGAGACATTCGTTCTCGAGCTGTGAGTTTTCCTTTAGAATGTTGTTGTTCTATTCGGTGTTTACCGCCGCCCAATTTCGATTGAGAACGGAATTTATCTAATTCTTTTAACAACTTCTTATTATTGGGTTCTGTCAATTTGTGTGCTCCTTATTAGCTCAGGAATGCTACCAGAGGCCCATCGTGTGGTGCAAGTATCATCCGCCGCTGGTATCATCACAATCCCAAAAGATATTTGCTCATTGTGAGGATTTGCATGGAACCTGAGCTTGGTATACAGAGAAGAATGAATATAAAGAACCGAGAGTACAAATGGGGTGCCCGGACCTATGTAATGGGAATCGTGAATGTAACGCCAGATTCTTTTTCTGGTGATGGGCTAATGGGAAGAGAAACAGAAGTTCTAGAAAAGTCGATTAGTTTTGCTAAACATGGGGCCGATTTTATCGATGTGGGAGCAGAATCTACGAGACCCAATCATATTCCGATTACAGAAGCGGAGGAGTTAGATAGAATGCTTGACATAATCCAGAAGATAGCAGTTAACGTAGATATTCCAGTAAGTGTTGATACATATAAACCAACGGTGGCAAGGCTTTCAGTAGAGGCTGGAGCATCTATGATAAACAATATCTGGGGAGTCAATAATGATTTGTCTATGCTAGATATCTCTCTCCGGACGCGGACCCCAATTATCATAATGCATAACCAGATTGGGACACACTATAGTGATTTCTTTTCAGACCTATTATCCAGCTTGTATAGTAGTGTTGAGTTTGCCGTAAAATTCGGAATACAACCGACGAAGATCGTTGTAGACCCCGGATTCGGATTTGGAAAAACCCCCGAGCAAAATCTAGAAATTCTAAAAAGAATAGCTGATATCAAAAGGCTAGGGTTTCCTGTACTTATGGGAGTTTCGAGGAAGTCCACGATTGGTTACGTGTTAAATTTACCGGAAGAAGAACGCCTTGAGGGTACCGAGGCTGCGGTAGCTCTTTGTATTGCCGGAGGGGTAGATATAGTTAGAGTACACGACGTAAAAGAAATTGTTCGTGTAGTTCGCATGTGTGATGCTGTAGTCAGAGGGTGGAGACCAGATAATTGGATTCAGTAACAATTTATATTGGTTTGGGCTCCAACATCGGAGATAGGTTAGCAAACTTGAGGCGAGGGTTTTCGTTACTGACCCAAACGTTTGATGTGGTTTGTACTTCCTCCATATATGAAACAGAACCCTGGGGATATTTAAATCAACCGAAGTTTCTTAACGCAGTGATTCAAGCTACTACTACAAAGCAACCTTTTGATATTCTTTCA
>CAJXDJ010000044.1 GCA_913052045.1 uncultured Dehalococcoidia bacterium | reverse complement strand
CGTATCTACTCCTCTATGGACACTTACCTACGGAACGGCAATTAGAAGACCTTGATTCTACTTTAAGGACTAATAGAGGGCTTCCCGGGGAAGTAGTAGAGATCATAAGACTGATAAAGGATTGTCACCCCATGGATGTCTTGAGGACAGGGATTTCTGCGTTGTCTGCGTTCGATCCAGAGGCAGAGGATAAGTCCATAGATGCCACTCGACGGAAGGGTATCAGATTAACGTCCCAAGCTTTGTGCATTGTCACAGCTCACCACAGAATTCGGCAGGGCCTTGAGCCCGTAGCTTCTGATCCTTCTCTGAACCATGCGGGTAATTTTCTCTACATGCTTACGGGTCAAAAGCCAATGGATCAAGAAACAAATCTCATGGATGTAGATTTCATCATTCATTCGGAACATGGGTCTAATGCCTCGGCATTTGCTGCTAGAGTGACTGCGTCTACCATGTCCGACCTTCATTCTGCCGTAGTCACCGGAGTAGGCACGCTCAAAGGGCCTCTCCATGGCGGGGCCGCTGAATCCGTCATGAAGATGGCTCAGGATATCGGAGACCCTGCTAATGCAGAGAACTATGCCAGGACGACTATAGAAAAGGGCGAACGCATCATGGGATTTGGACATAGAGTATATCGAGCTGAGGATCCGCGAGCTCGACATTTGAGGGAGCGCGCGAGGGTATTAGGGGAACAAAAGGGTGAGCCACATTGGTTTCAAATCCTAACATCGTTGCAGGAAGTCATGAAGCCCTATCAAAATAAGGGAATATATGTCAATGTCGACTTCTTTGCAGGTGCGGTGTACCACCTATTAGGAATTCCTGAAGATTTGTTCATACCCATATTCGCCTTGGGTCGGATTCCTGGTTGGACGTTGCAATGTATGGAACAGTATGAAAATAATGTATTAATACGACCATTAACACAGTACACGGGCGAGATGGATTTAGAATATATACCGATAGACAAGAGGAAATAGTGATGTCCGACAAGTCTAAACAGGTAGATCGCGCGGTATTGGATGACCTTGGTTAGTATGGAGTGCGCTTGTACGGCTCGGTTGAAGATGTAATACGGAGTAGCATTCAGGAACAAGGCCAAATTACCTTCGCTGAGTTCATGGAGAAGGCGCTTTATGGGCCAGGTGGGGGTTATTATACTAAGGCGAGCCCGATAGGTACTTCAGGTGATTATTACACCTCTCCCAGTACTCATCCGATTTTCGGGGGATTAATTTCTGTTCAGCTCTTTCAGATGTGGCAGCTTATGGGCCGTCCTAAACCATTTACTATAGTTGAAGTTGGATCTGGGAATGGCTTGCTAAAGCGCGATTTAACGCAATATCTACAGTACTTGCCTGAAGATTTTTCTAATAATGTGGAATATGTTTGTATTGATAAAAGTGAACAGAGTAAGATCGAAAGAAACACCCACCGGAAATCAATATCGTATTCGGACATAGCAGAATACCAAGGGCTGGGAATTGAAGGGTGCGTTCTGTCAAACGAATTGATAGATTCGTTCCCTGTTCACAGAGTGCAGATGAAAAAAGGCGTACTCCAGGAACTCTACGTCACACTCAGGGAGGGTGTATTTGTGGAAAAGGGAGGTGCCCTTTCTACCCAAGAATTAAATGCCCACTTTGATCAACCTGGAATTAAATTAAACGAAGGTCATGTGTTTGAAGTAAACTTGAACGCTTGCAGATGGATTAAGGATGTATCACGAATACTGAAACGAGGATATATCATCACTGTTGATTACGGTGGTGTGGCGGGAGAGATTTACTCAGAAAGTAAAAGCCAGGGAACATTGACATGTTTTTATCGGCATGTACAAACAAATAATCCCTATCTGCATATTGGGAATCAAGACATCACATCTCAGGTAAACTATACGACGTTAACAAAGTGTGGGTTAGGACAGGGATTTGTTAATAAAGGATATCTTTCGCAACGCGAGTTTTTGACTAATTTGGGGTTGCCGTATTTTTTAAGGCTATTGCAAGCCATGGATATTGATAGCCACACGAAGTTGGCCAACAGGTTTTCTATGTTGGACTTGGTGAGCGCAGAAGGATTTGGTGACTTCAAAGTATTAATCCAAGGGAAGAATGTTTCGAATGCAGCGCTATGGTGTCGTCAATTGGGGTTTGAAGAAATGCCGGTTCTCAAAGAGCTTCCAATACCAATGTTGACAGAATCACACATGCCTTTACTAGAAGGCAAATATCCTCATGTGAGATTGGAATTGCCTGACACATGGATGTGAAGTTTTTATGGTAATGATTTGGCTATCTGGGTCGTGGAGAACATAGACGAGCAGTAGTGATAAATCCAGTGTGGGCGACCATGCGGTGTGTGGGTCTCATGCTTTTCTGTGTGACATGCCAAGGCCGCAGGAGGGTTTCTATGGTTTCGATTAGTTGAAAGGAGGTCTGATTAGTAAGTTCTTCGACCAATTTGTGCACCTGTAATACGGTGGGTAGAAAACTAAGGAAGATGCCACCAGGTAGAAGTATGCTTGTGGCATGAGGAACGACATTCCATGGCTCTGGTACGTCGAGAACTAATCTGTCCACGTTGGTTTCGTCTAACTGCTCGTAAATATCACCATATTTTATCGTTAGATTGTCCATGTCCTTCATGAATGGAGATATGTTCTTCAGAGCCTTAGTAGCTTGATTCCTTCGTAATTCATAGGATGTAACAGATCCGGAGTTGCCGGTGGATCTCAATAAACCCAGGGTCAACGCACCTGACCCAAAGCCAGCTTCTACTACTTTGGCCCCGGGGAAAATGTCAGCGAGCATGATAATCAACCCAATATCTTTTGGATAAATTACTTGTGTTTCTCGCTTCATATTTAAAACATAGTCACTTAATGTAGGCTTTAAAATTAGAAGAATATGTCCCTTAGTAGTTTTGCACCATTCGCCCTGTTTGCGTCCCAAAATGTTATTGTGTTCTATATAGCCTAAGTGAGAGTGAAATTCACTTCCAACGGTGAGAGTTATCATGTAGCGTCGCCCTTTGCGGTCGATCAGCATTGCTAGATCGCCTTCTTTAAATAGATCGTCTATTAGATCATTTTTTAGGCTTTGCTTTGGCACAGAAATTAGGGATGTAAGCGACTGATTAAAAGGCTGCCAATAATTTTAGTATACTGCTGGGATCTGGAATAGAACCTGGCGGGTATTCCTTACTGAACTGTACTATACCCTTTTTATCTACTATTACTATTGCCCTCAATGGAGCTCCGGTTTTCTTATTTAAGAGACCGTACGAATTTGTCATTTCTCCTTGTGGGTAAAAATCGGCTAGTAGTGGATATTTTACACCCCCCAGTGCGTTAGACCATGCACGGTGCGAGTGCTGACTGTCAGTACTAATTCCCAGAACCTGGGAAGAAATCTCCTCAAAGGAACCGACAAAGCGGTTAAATGAAGAGACCTGGTTAGTTCAACCTCCTGTAAAATCAAAAATGTGCCAAGAGAGGATTACATCTTTGTCCCCCTTGTATTGGCTTAGGGTTATTTTTTCGCCATTTTGATCCGTTAAATTAAAATCCGGGGCTAGGCTGCCTTTTTTTATTATCATAAGTCGAGTTCCTTTAGTTAAGTGTAATGTTCGCTAATCCTACACCGAACAGACCATCTAGCGGAAGAAGGGGCAATTTGGGAGGATCCATCGTAAAAAGGGCAATAAAATGAAGACACCAGTTATTTTTTATAAATTTCCGGGGGAGCTCCTTCTAAGTAGACAGTGCCTTGAGAGCCGTCTTTGCAAGGGAAAAAGACTAATGTCGCTGTGGTGTCGGGTCCAATCCCTTTGAATCCATGAGGTTTTCCTTTAGGTATAACCATAGTTTGGTTGGTTAGCACAATTTGTTTCTTCCCCCCAATTGATCCTTCTAAACACCCGTCGAGGACCGTTATTAATTCGTCAACGGTATGGGTATGCAATGGTGCCCCTGCGTCGGGCTCTATCTTGCTGTAATGCAGTGTGCAGTCGACAGGATTCTTGACCGTATTTAACCCGGTTATGGACCACACTCTGTAGCGAGGTCTCCAAGGCAATTCAGGAGCAGATTTATGATCAACTATCGTCAGATTAAGGCTCCTCTGAACGTGACCATCGAAGATCAGGTTGACGAGCAGCTTTGGCTTCATCCAACCTTCTAATCGGGGTATTGTGTGGGGCATCATGCACCAGATCTGGTTGAGATTGGGCTTCTTGATCAATAGTTTTCATTGTTTCGATGAATAAATCTAGGGTTTCTTTACTTTCAGTTTCCGTGGGTTCTACCAATAGAGCTTCGTCAACAGTTAGGGGAAAATACATGGTAGGAGCATGGAAGCCGTAGTCCAATAATCGTTTTGAGATGGAAAGCCCGTTCACGCCTTTATCCTTGTGCTTGGTTGCAGAAAACACGACTTCGTGCATACAGTTCCTATCGAATGGAAGATTATAATATTCTTTTAACTGCTCCTTAATATAGTTTGCATTCAAAACAGCATTTTGGCTAATTTGTTTCAGGCCGTAGTCTCCGAGAGATCTTATATAAACATATGCTCTTACTAGCACTCCAAAGTTTCCATGGAAGGCTGCCAGTTTTCCAATAGATTTATTTGGACTTTTCAGATAGTAGCTTTTCTCATCCAACTCTTGATTGAACTCTATGATTGGGGATGGTAAATATGGCTCTAATATAGATTTGACTGCCACTGGCCCTGCACCTGGCCCTCCGCCTCCATGAGGTGTACTGAAAGTTTTATGAAGGTTCAGGTGCATAAGATCAAATCCCAAGGCACCTATCTTCACCTGGCCTAGAAGCGCATTCATGTTTGCTCCATCGGCATAAACAAGGCCTCCAGCTTGGTGGATGATATGGCAGATCTCGACTATGTTTTGATCAAATAGCCCAAGAGTGCTTGGAAGTGTAATCATAATTCCAGCAAGGTCGTTTGTTGTCTCTGCCCGAAGAGCTTTGAGGTCGATATTGCCAGAGTCGTCAGTTGGCACTGATACTACGTTAAAACCGGCCATTTTTGCTGATGCAGGGTTGGTTCCATGTGCACTATCCGGTATTAGCATCTTGAGGCGTTGAGTTTGACCATTGTCCAACAAATACCTTCGCATCATCAGCACACCAGCAAGTTCTCCTTGAGCACCTGCTAAAGGAGCTAAGCTTATACCTGACATTCCTGTGATCTCTCTCAAATATCCTTGAAGTCTATAAAGGATTGTTAATGCACCCTGGACTTCATCGACGGGTTGATTCGGATGAAGTCCAGCATAATCAGGAGAGAAGGCAATTTCGTCATTAATTTTTGGGTTGTATTTCATCGTACAACTTCCGAGAGGGTAAAAGTTTGTATCTATGGAAAAATTCAGCCGACTTAAGTTTGTAAAGTATCGCACGATTTCCGGTTCAGATAATTCTGGAAAATCTAAGTTGTCGCGGAGTAATTCTGGTCTCGGCAAATTTTGTTTGGGGACATCGAGATCAGGTAGGATTGAACCAATTCTTCCGGGGATGCTACGGTCCATGAGCAATTTCCTTTGGAATTCTTGAATGTTGTTCATGAACCAAACTCCGCAAGGGTTGTTACCAACGCAGTGATTTGGGATGCGGTATTCATTTCGGTCACGGCGATAAGCATACAGTCAGGCATTGAAGAGCTGATGTCCAAACCTCCAATTATTTTATTAGCGAGAAGACGTTTATTAATTTTGGAGGGGTTGGTTGGACATTTCACGACGAATTCGTTGAAGAATTCTCCTTGGATCGGAAGTGAAAATCCAGGAAGCTTTCCAATAAGAGAGGCAGCATAGTGAGCTTTGTGGTAATTTAGCTCAGATAATTGGCGAAATCCGGTTTTGCCTACGGCTGCCATCGTGATGGTAGCCGCCAGGGCCAGCAAGGCCTGGCTAGTGCAGATATTGCTTGTGGCCCTCTCTCTCCTTATATGTTGCTCGCGGGTTTGCAGGGTTAAAACATAGCCAGTTTTCCCATCGCTATCATTTGTACGACCGACAATCCTTCCGGGCATTTGGCGAACATATTTTTTTTTGGTGCAAAACAACCCTACGTAGGGTCCTCCGTAGCTTATCGGCACACCTAGTCCTTGGCCCTCCCCAGTCACTATGTCGGCACCAAATTCACCTGGGGGTTTTAACATCCCCATCGCAATCGGGTCAGCCGATACTATTAGAAGAGCCCCCAGATCTTCAGTTTGTCTTTTGTACAGGGCGAGGTCTTCTATATTTCCATGAAAATTAGGGTACTGAACTAGGAGGCAGGCTGCGGTTGTAGGGAGTAAAGGATTCCTAGATGGTAGTGTGTGGATCTTGAGTTTTTGTGGTTGTGTATAAGTTTCAATTACCTCTCGGTAAACAGGATTGATCGTATCGAGCACGTAAATTTCATCGCGTTTGGTAATCCTACATGCCATCAGTGCTGCCTCAGCTAAGCTCGTAGCACCGTCATACATGCCGTCGTTTGCAACGTCCATACCCATTAAGTTGGATATTAGAGACTGGAATTCATATGCTACCTGTAATGTTCCTTGGCTCGCTTCAGCTTGATAGGGAGTATATGCTGTATAGAATTCAGAACGGCTGCTTATCGAATCAACTGCCACTGGAATATAATGATCATAGATGCCACATCCAGAAAACAGGATATGTTCAAAACAGTTATTATTACTTAATATTCTAAGTTCCTTATTAATTTCCATTTCAGATAAAGGTTCACCTATACCTAATTTATCTTTTATTCGTAGGTGTTCTGGGATTATATCAACTAAATCCGAAAAATTAGATACACCAATTTCCTGCAGCAATTGTTTCTCCTCCTCTTTTGTATTTGGGATAAATTGCACTAT